>DASZPH010000126.1:0-14731 GCA_035550375.1 Pirellulales bacterium
GCAGCCGAATGATAACCTGTGCCTCCGGCGTCTGCCGGGCGATCAGTTCCTCGGTAATCCCATCGAGCGACATACCCAAGGTGTCGCCCAAATCGCCGATTGCGCGAAGACCAGTTTTTCACCGCCCTGTGAACGGCTACAAACTTCGGTCAGCGAGACATTCGTTTGGTCGGCGATCGAAGACGCAGCGGTTTCCATGGCTTTACAGTCGAAGCGTGTGCGATGCGGGTGAATCGGGCAAATCGACGACACTCTCTTTTGTTGCAGTCCGTTGGGGATTCACCGGAGGATGTTGGCCTTGTCATAAGGGAGGCAAACGGCGTACCGTCGCGCACAGCAACCCAGTCAACGTATGCATGCGCCTTCCAGCTCGTCCAACCACTCCAGCACTTTCGCCACAAACTCAGCCGGCAAGCACTCGTCGCACGCTTGCAGAATTGTAGGGCAGGCCAGGTGTTCGGCAACGAAGTCAAGATACAGGCCCCGGAGATCGACTGGGCTGCCGCTCTGCACGTGCCATCTGGCCAAGACCTCGCCATTGATCGTGATTCTGCCCCCGCATGTCCCGTCCTCGTTGCGCTGACCCTGGAATTCAGCTCGCATTACTCCGCGCATGGCTGCTCCCTTGGCTGCAAAGTATGTCGAGTCGCGCGCAATGCGCGATCATCGGTGACGAATGCCGTGCGGCGTGCCCGGTGTTGTGAACGGCGGTCGAAAAGTGCAGCGCGCGACGGTTGAAAAGTGCAGCGCTCGGAAGGGTAAGGTCTAGTTTACGTAACGTCTCCTGAGGAAGAAAGCTGCCGCTCCTCCTCCGGAGGAGGAGCGGGTCGCAGGGGTTATGCGGTGGGCTCCGGTGAGTCCGATTCCGCGGAACGTGTGTCGCCTTCGTCGTCACGGTGGCGGCGCGCATCCTTGAGCCGATAGCTGTCGCCGGTCGCCTCCAGAATGTGGCAGCGATGCGTGAGGCGATCCAGAACCGCTCCGGTCAATCGTTCACTGCCCAGCACTTCGGTCCATTGGCCAAACGGCAAGTTGGTGGTCACGATCAGGCTCTGCCGTTCGTAGGCCGTGCTGATCACGTCGAAGAGCAGTTCGGCTCCCAGCTTGCTGGCCGGCACGTAGCCCAGCTCGTCGAGCACGATCACGTCGAGCCGCGCCAGTTGGGCTTTCATCCGTAGCAGTTGCCGCTCTTCGCGGGCTTCCATCAACTGGGTCACGAGTTCGGTGATGCGAAAGAACCGCACCTGATAACCGCGGTGACAGGCTTCGATCGCCAAGGCGCTGGACGCGCAGAAAGAAGATTATCCTTCGTTGCGTTGGAATCAGCCGTTTTACGACAGAGCATCGGATCTCGATTCAGTCTTGGGCTTTGTCGGCTTCCCCGTGGTGACGTAGCGTCGGCTGAACGAGAGTGCCTGAACGTTGCCAGCGGCACGGTCAGGAGCAGCTTCAGCGGATCCCCAGCACTGGCTCGAAGCCGTACTTTTTGTAGAACTCTGCGGGGGCCTCGGACGAGGCATTTGACGGTGCGCACTTGCGCCCCACGGCTTTCGCCACCGAAGCACCGGGGAGCCCCGCCAGCGCGCCCAGGAGGGCGCGTCCTGAGCGCGCAAGCGACCGGCCCCAACCTGCGTCGATGCGACACGCCGAGGGCAGATCTGGGCCGGTTAGCCAACGCGGACCGACCCTCTGACGCAGGTTTGTGGGACCTAACTCGCGGTACATCAGTGTGGAAAAGACACGATGTACGATTCCGTACCGCCGGGCGTTGGAGATCACCACCAGGTCGCTGACAGCCAGGTTCGCCGACGTCACCTCCGCGGTAATGCCGCCTCGATAGCTAGCCTGAATCGTGACTACGATTCGGTCACAATATGATGCGCTCGGTCGATGCCACCGCCGCAGGTTAAGGCGACAATTGAACCCGGCCAAACCGACCGTCCGCGGCTGAAGAGCTCCGAAGCGCGAGCGCGCTCTCGCGCAACGCCAGCAATTGCTAAGAGACCCTAACACAACCCGAAACGTTCTGGAAGACGAAGTGATTTCGGGTGTTCAGTTTTGGTCTCTAACTTCCCGTGAGGGTGAAAGCAGCCCAGAAAAAGGGATGTGCCGCACTCGATGCGTAGCGCCGGTCTCGGATGGCGGCGAGCTGCGCGGCACGCATCGCGTCGGATTTGCTTTTCCCTTCGGCCAAACCGTTGAAAAACAGGCTGATCAGCCGGGCCGTCTCTTGATCGGAAACGCGCCAGAGCGAAGATACCACTGAGCGCGCGCCCGCTAACTGGAACGCCTGCCGCAGTCCAGCCACGCCCTCGCCGTTCTGCACCTCGCCTAAACCCGTCTCACAGGCGCTGAGCACCACCAGCTCGGTTCCCCGCAAATCGCAGCCCACGATTTCCATGCCCGTCAGCACGCCGTCGTCCAACCTCGTATCTTTCTGCCGCTGGTTGCAGCCAGCCAGAAACAGCCCACAGCGCAACAAAGGATTCTCCAAAAAAGTATCCACCGGTTCCTCGGCCAGACAAAATCCGTGGGTGCTCACCACCAGCACGCGCGGCGAAGCGACCATTTTCAATACCCCTTCCAACGCATACTGCTGGCTGTAGAGCGTCGGCGATTCGTGTGTCAGGGCGGTCAGGGCGGGCATGATCCAGCGAGCTTCGTCGGCCGTGGCGGGCAACCGCTCGACCTGCGGCAGGCCGCTTTGCGGAAGGCCCACGCCGCCGCGCAGCGCGAGCTGTTCTTCTTGGCCGCGCAGCACGGCCCGCGTGGCCGCGGCGCTGCGCGCGCCGTCGAGGTTGTAATCCGGATCGGCAAAGATCCGTGGCTTTGTCGACGGATGGGTCTTGGCCGACGCCAGCGCCTCCAGCGCCACATCACGGCCGCTGGTCACGAAGCGGATCGACCAACGTTCGATCGCGTATTCGCCCTCCTCGATCGGTAAGGCCGCCCACGGCACCAGCCACAACTGCGAGTCGGGGCTGATCACCAACTCCTTCGCGTCGCCGATCGCCGGTAAGAGCGGCTTAAGTACAAGTCGGGCCAGGGCCGTCAGCGGCTCAAGCGCCTCGCCCTCCGCCCGTCCTTCGTCGTGGCGCCGCGTCAACCGTTCGCCCGAATGCTGGATCGCTCGTCGGGACGTCTCGACGGCTCGGTCGACCTCATCCGCTGCGCCGAGATCGACGATCCGCACGTCGCCCTTTCCCGTCGCCGGCACGACCCAAGCGGCGTAGCGGGCCGGCTTCCATTTGCTTTCGTTTCGCTTTGCTTCGAACGCAAACGGCTCGAACCTCGCCACGTCGATCAAAACGGCATCCGCCGCTAGTGCCTTACGAACGTCGGCAATTTCGACCCAGGGATCGTCGAAATCCGGGCGCCCGGCCGCCACGTTCAGTTCGCGCAAAAGTTCCTGCTCTTCGAGGGCGAGCTCCGCCAGACGCTTTCGATGGCCCGCGTCGTGCATGGCCTCGGCCTTAGCAAGGCTCAAGCCGGCTAGCTCGCTGCGCACGGCGCTCAGCCGCTCGGTTCTTTGGGCCAGCTCAGGGTCTTGGCTGTCGCGGGCCAGGCGAGTCTGCTGGGCCAGCGACTCTTGAATCACCGCCTTTCCGTTCACCAGCCAGCCCGCCGATTGCTCGGCCAAGGCGGCATTGGCGCTGAGCCAGCCAAGCGTCAAGGACACGTGGAAAGGGCCCCGATCGCTGCGTTCGACAAAGGTAAGCTGTTCTTGTGAGCTCAGAATAGGCAGAACCCGCACGACGTGTTTTCGCACGATCCGCCTCGAAAAGTCTTGCTGTTGTGCCGCCTTGGCATCGTCGTTGTTTCGCTTGTAGCAGTCCGCCAAGTTGGCGTAAGTGACCGCCACACGGGGATGGTCCGGCCCTAGCTGCTCTTCCTCGATCTTCAGACAGCGCAGGTAGAATTGCTCGGCTTCCGCATGCCGACCAAGGTTGTCGTAGAGGCACGCCAGATTGTTGAGGGTCGTCGCGACGTCGCGATGATCCGGCCCCAACCGGGCCTCGCGTATTTTGAGGCACTGCTGGTGAAGTGCCTCCGACTCCGAGAACCGGCCCATGTCCTCGTACAAGCAGGCAAGATTGTCGAGCGTTCGTGCGACACTAAGATCATCCGGCCCGAGCCTGGTTTCACTGATTTTGAGGCTTCGCCGGTAGAGGGGCTCGGCTTTCGCCTGTTGGCCCATATCGTCGTAGAGCAGAGCCAGGTTGTTGAGAGTTGAAGCTACGTCGGGGTGCTCGGGGCCGAGCATGGCCTCTCTGATTTTCAGGCTGCGCTGGTACAGCGTCTCGGCCTTCGCGTACTGGCGAACGGCCTGGTAAAGGTGGGCCAGGTTGTTGAGAGCCAAAGCGACGTCCGGATGCTCAGGCCCGAACTTAGCCTCTTTGATTTTCAGGCTGCGCAGATGGAGCGGCTCCGCTTGAGCGTACTGCCCCATATCCTCGTAGAGATCAGCCAGATTGTTGAGGCTCTGAGCGACGTCGGGATGTTCCGCTCCGAGTTTCGTTTCGCGAATTCGCAGGCTGCGCTGGTAGAGCGGCTCCGCCTTGGCATATTGGCCCATTTCGCTGTATAAGCTCGCCAAGTTGTTAAGCGACAACGCCACATCGGGATGCTCAGGACCGAGACAGGCTTCTCTGATCTTCAGGCTCCGCTGGCAAAGTGGCTCAGCCTTGTCGTACAAGCCCATGTTGTCGTAAAAGTATGCCAGATTGCTAAGAGCCAAGCCGGTGTCGGGATGTTCTGGACCTAGCTTGGCCTCTCTGATTTTCAAGCTGCGCTGGTAAAGAGGCTCAGCCCGCTCGTACTGGCCCATGTCACTGCACAACCCCGCCAGGTTATTGAGAGCGATGGCGACATCGGGATGTTCTGGACCCAGCTTGGCCTCTTTGATTTTCAAGCTGCGCTCGTAAAGCGGCTCGGCCTTGGCATATTGGCCGGTCGCTCCGTAAAGGCAGGCCAGGTTGCTCAGAGCCAAGGCGACATCAAGATGCTCCGGTCCGAAACAGGCTTCTTTGATTCTTAGGCTCCGCTCGTAAAGCGACTGCGCCTTGGTATACTGGCCCGTCTGGTCATATAACCGCGCCAGGTTGTTGAGGACCAAGGCGACGTCGCGATGCTCTGCGCCGAATGTCGCTTCGTAAATCCCCAGGCTGCGTTGGTATAGTGGCTCCGCTTCCTCATATCGTGCCGTCTTCCTGTAGATTTCCGCCAGGCCGTTCAGGCTCAGGGCGACGTCGGGGTGATCCGGTCCTAGCCTGTCTTCTAGGATTCTCAGGGCGCGCCGGTGAAGCGGCTCAGCGTTGCCGTATTTTGCTGTACGATGGTAGAGAAATGCCAGGTTGTTCAGACCCTGGGCGACGTCGAGGTGATCCGCTCCCAGCTTGGCTTCGCGGATCGCGAGGGAGCGTTGATAGAGCGGTTCGGCTTCAGTGTATTTTGCTGTGAGCTTATAGAGAAATGCCAGATTGTTCAGACTTTGGGCGACGTCGAGGTGATCCGCTCCCAGCCTGGCTTCGCGGATCGCCAGGGAGCGTTGATAGAGCGGTTCGGCTTCGGTGTATCGCGCCGCGTCGGTGTAAAGACACGCCAAGTTGCTAAGAGCCATGGCGACATCGGGATCATCCTCCCCGAGCTTGGCCTCACGAATCTGTAAGCTGCGCTGATAAAGCGGTTCGGCCTCGGCGTACCGCCCGAGATCACCGTAGAGCCTTGCCAGGCGATTGAGGGCGTAGGCGACGGCCAGATCGTCAGGTCCACGGCTCGCCTCGCGAATCTTGAGGCTTCGCTCGAATAGCGGCTCGGCCTCGGCATATCGGCCCCGCGAGAGGTACATCACTGCCAGGTTGTCGAGCGTCACCGCCAGGTTAAAGGAGGTCTCCGCGTTCGGCCCGTTGTCACGGATGTTGATGCTGCGCAGATAGAGTGGTTCGGCCTTGGCATACTGGCCCAGATCGTTATAAGCGAACGCCAGATTGTTCAGCACGATGGCCGTATCTTCGGCCTGACTGCCGAAGACACGCTCGGCGATCTCCAACGCAAGTTCGTACTCGCGTGCGGCCGCTGCGTGATCGGCCTTGTCGGCCAACGACTTCGCCTTGTCGAAGGCTGCGGAAAACTCTTCATTTGCTGCCGCCTCGCTTATTGGCGCCAAGGCCAGCAAGAGCACCATCCTCAAAACCCGCATCGGCCAACGCCGAAAAGTGCAACGAGTCATGAATCGGGGTCCTTTTGGAGTAACGATCGCTACCAGTAAATCTTGGTATACGGAAGTGCTTGTGCAAGCGATTTTTTCCTCACATCCGTGATTCGCGTGTGGTCTAACCGCAGCCGGCGAAGCTTGGTCAGCTTCTTGAGGTCGACCACGCCCACGTCGGTGATCGGAAGCGGCGGTATGCATGGCAAGCCCCCTGGCCTTGCCGGAGACGTTTGGTGGACGACAGCAAACCCACGTGATGCCGTGGCCGCGGGAAAGCAATCGATGTGCCATTGCGGTTCAGGCGGCGTGAATCAAACCGTGGATGTACCTGGTTTCTCTGCTTGTTCTGCTCACGAGCTTGCTGCCGACGACGCCCCAGCGTCCCAGTCAGCGAAGGATTGCGTATCGCACTCGCCACGGCAGCGGTCATTGTGACGACGCACGAACTGAGTCCCAAGATAAACCCTCCTTAGCCGCGATCCATGCAAAGACCTGCGGGGCTGTGGCTTGCGCTCTGCAAGCACGAAGGGCACATCATTTGCCTTCTCCCGCGTCGCTTCCATTACGTTACGCGGGCTATAAAGAAGAAGCACTCCATTAAAAGAGATGATCGTTCGATGCAGGAGATCGTTGAACAACGCCCTCGCCTGTTTCTCTACGGAGCCGACATGTTTGCGCCACGTTGCGCCTTTCCCTCGACGTTTTTCTTTTTGATGGTTGTAGCGATTCTTCCTCAAGAGTCGGTCGCCCAGCCGGCGCCCAGCGATCCACAGCCGCCTTCACAGGCCGCGACCGACGCCGCCGAACCAGAGGAGATCGAACAACCACGGCCGGCGTTTTACGTCCACGCCGAACCGGACCGCGAGTCGCGGACCTATTATGAAGGCGAACGGATGTCGGTCCGCGTCAAGTCTGAGGTCGATGCCTATCTCTACGTCGTCTATAAGCAGGCCGATGGGCAGACCTACGTCGTGTTTCCTAACTCGGCCCAGCGCGACAATCACGTGCCGGCCAAGGAACAAATCGAGCTTCCCGGCAAAGACGACACCTTTCGCTGGACGGTCGGCGCGCCGTTTGGCGAGGAGCTGTTGAAGGTCATCGCCTCGCAGGAGCGGCTTGCGGAGTTCGAAACGCCGGAGATACGACAGCAACGGTTTGCTCCCGTCACTGGTAAGCTGCTTCGCGAGGTGGCCGGGCGGCTGGCGCGCGACACGGAGCGAGACGAATGGTCTGAAACGACGCTGAAGATCTCTACCTGCGCCGGGCCGAACCCGAATTCACCGTACTCCGGAAAGCGGTACGTCCTGCTGATCGGCGTCTGGGAACAGTGGATCACCAAGCCGATGGAGACCGTGCTCAAGCAGGCCTCGGTCGCCAATCTCTACATGGGCCCCGTTTACGACGTCGCCATCATGCAGCGTTGTTTGCAGGCGCGAGGCGAGATCGATGAAATCTTGACGCTCATCGAGCCGGATGCACCACCCACCAAAGAAGCCATTCAACAGGCCATTACCCAGAAGCTTCCGTCGCTGGCCAAGCCAGGCGATACCGTGCTGATCTACTATTCGGGCCACGGCGGCCAACGCCGCGACCCGAACGAGAAGGACGGGTATTGCGAGTCCCTGGTCCCTTGCGATTTCATCGACATCTGGGGGCTGCTGGCCTTGCGCAAGCTCGACCAGTCCGGGGACCAAACGCTGGACATGCAGCAAAAAACGCTGCTCGCGCGGGCCGAAGAGTGGCTTCGCCAAGAGGGCCTCGTATTCGACCCGGCAGGGACAGCCTGGCAGCAAATGAGCGAGCAAGCCCAAAACGACCTTTATCAGAAAGTCAACGATTTACTGTGCCAGCGCTCCGGCATCTCCGATGACGAATTCGGACACTGGGTGCAGGCTTTGGACGGGCGGCGGGTGGCCGTGATGCTCGACGCCTGCTTTTCGGGCGGCTTTGCCGACGAACCTGGCGACGGGGCCGGCCAGCGTGGGGGCGAAATCCCGTTGGAGAAGGCTTTGCATCAGACGATCACACCGGCAGCGAGGCCGCTGCGATTCGACTTTTTGCACTCGCAGCTCGGCCGACTGAAGGATTTGGGGCAAGGCAACACGGCCATGCTGGCGGCCTCGCGGGCCGGGCAGACGTCGCAGCAGGGGAGTCTTTTCCCCGAACAAGCGGCGGCCTACGCCTGGCGAGCGGAGCTCATCAAGGAGTTGGGACACCGAGACAAACCGACCGCAGCCGATCAGATGGGCGCATTCACCTTCTTTCTGGCGAATACGTTGCTCGAACAGCCGGGCGGGGTCGACGTCCGGCAGGCAGGAACCGCCTGCGAACGCCAACTAAGCGAGTATTATCGCTGGCTTTCGGCCAAGACCCAGCGGTCGCAAAAGGGTCACACCCCCGTTTTCTTCGACCACTCTCGGCCGCCGATTCTTTTAAAGCCGTAAGGCGCCGACCAATCGAATAAACCCAACGAATGACCGGGACCCCTTCCAATGAAACCCCTGTACTGTTTCCCCCGTGCCCACGGTTCTCACCGGCGGCTACCCAGAGCGCTGCTGCCGCTCGTTATGTCCGTCGCCGTCGCTCCTCCGCTGGCGGCCCAGACGCCCGAGGCGCCGCATAAAGAAAAAGGGAGGCAAGTGGCACTCTTGATCGGCGTCGAGAACTACGAAAGGGTCACGCCGCTAAGGTTCGTCGGCAACGACGTCCAACGACTCGCCGACACGTTAAGAAACTACGGTGGCTACGACAGAGTCGTGGAACTGACCGACGCCGCCAGCGACGAAGACAGCCATCCGCACCGTGCGGTGCTGCTGGCGCGGTTGCCCGATGTGCTAAGCCGTTGCTCCGCCGACGACACGCTCATTGTTTACTTCAGCGGCCACGGCTTCCGCGATCGCCAGGGCGCCATGTACCTGGCGCCGCTCGACATCGATCCGGCCGATCTGGAGGCGACGGGAATTCCCGTGGCCTGGTTTCGGGAACAAATTGCCCGCTGCCCCGCGGGGCTCAAGCTGCTGGTGCTCGATGCCTGTCATGCGGGCTCAGAAAAGGGCGGCAGCGAAGCGAATCTTCCCGCGCGTGATCTCGATCTCTTCGCCGACCTGGAAGGCGTGATTACGTTGGCCAGCTCCACGGCCGACGAGCCTAGTCAGATGTGGCCCGAAAAAGAGCAATCTCTGTTCAGCTACTGGCTCAATCAGGCTTTGCGAGGGCACGCTGACACCGACGGCGACGGCCGCGTGAATATCGACGAGTTGAACGCCTATCTCCACGAAAACGTCCGCGAGACGGCCTTGGCCCGGTTTTCAAGCCGGCAGACGCCTGTGCGCAAGATTGGCTTGAAGATTCCCGGTCAGCCGGTCGTGGAATACCTCCAGCCGCAGTCGCTCAAACTGGTCGTGGCCGACATGGCCGAGCAGCTCGCCGACGTGATCGCCGACCGCTGGCTGGGCAATGTCGGCGTGTTGGAGTTCACCAACGAAACGATCTCCGGCGAGCGGCTGGGAACAAGCTTTGGGCTCTTGGGACGCCGCTGCGCCGACGAACTGGAAGAACGGCTGGCGATGCGCGGCAGCGGTCGTTTCGAGGTCGCGAGCCGCGAAAGCCTGCAACAGGCCTTGCAAGCGATGCAGTTCGGCTTGGCTGACTTGGGGTCCGGCGAACGGCTGAAAGACCTCTCTCAAAGGGCCGGCGGGGTGCGCGTGCTTGCCAAGGGACAGCTCTACGGCCGGCTAGGCGCGATGTTGAACCTGCGCTGCAAGCTCATCGACACACAAACGAGCAGAACGCTGGCCGTCGTCGGAGGAGTAGCCTGGTTGACGACCCAGGAATGGGCCATGCTGGCCAAAAGCGTCAAGGTGGAAGCCGACGACTACCGCCCGGAATCACCGCTTCCCGGCAAAACGCCGCGGCCGGAAGACCACGTTGTCGTCGACCGGCTCGATGCGCGTTCCATGGACAACCATCCGCTGCAAGACCCGAATACGCCCTTCGTGGTCAAGCTGATGGTGAACGGCCGCGAGCGAAAGGGGCAATTTCGCGGTAACGACTACTTTGTGCCGCTGCGCAAGGGCGAAGAATTCGCGGTTTGGGTGGAGAATCGCTCAGGAAACCTGGTCTGTATGCGGCTCCTGGTCGACGGGCTGAATACGCTGCCCGAAAAAGAGCGAAAGCAAAACGACGCTCCCCAGCCGTTCTCTGACAGCAAAGCCCTGCTCACCGAGATCATCGCCAAGCCGATTACCGACCTGGAGCAGGCGCGACACTGGGTCATCGACCCTAAAAACCCGCGACAATTGATGCCGGGCAACCGCAACGTGGTGAGCGTTCCCGGCTTTGTGACGCGGACCGGCTTGGAAGGCGAGTTTGCACGATTCAAGGTCGTCGACGCCGATCATTCGCAGGCCGCGCGGACAAACTTCACGACGCAGCTTGGCTTGATTACCGCCGCCTTTTATGCTCCCGCCGGCACGCGGGCCGTGGGGGTTGACCTGGGTAAAAGGGAGCGGGCGAACCTGAAAGAATATGAGGGAACCAAGGCCGGACCGATGTTGGCCGTGATCCATATTCGCTACTACGATCCCGACGAGGGATAGCGAACATGCCAGCCGACCAACTCCCAGCCAGTAGTCTTTCGACGATGGCCGTGCTGCCGCAGCCGGTCGCCGCGCCCCAAGCGGACACGGAGGCCCTTAACACTGGCCGCTATCAGGCCTTGAGGTACTACACGGCAGGCGGGTTGGGCAAGCTCTTTCTGGCCCACGACACGGAGTTGAGTCGTGAGGTGATCGTCAAGTTGATCAAGGACGAATCGTTCGCCAGCGAACAGGCCCGTCGCCGCTTCGAGGTCGAGGCGGTGGTCACCGGCCGGCTGGAACATCCGGGCGTGGTGCCCGTCTACGGCTTCGGCCGCGACCAACGCACAGACGGACGTCAGTATCCCTACTACGCCATGCGCTTCATTCGCGGAGAACCGCTGGCAGACGCGATCCAGCGCTTCCATGACGCCGACGAGACCCAGCGCGACCCCGGGCGCCGTTCGCTCGAATTGCAGAAACTGCTACGCAGCTTTCTCGCGGTTTGTCAGACGGTGGGGTACGCGCATAGCCGCGGCGTCATTCATCGTGACTTGAAGCCGGCCAACATCATGCTTGGTCCCTATGGCGAGACGCTGGTCGTCGATTGGGGACTGGCAAAGGTCATCGCAGACCAAGACGACGAGCTGGGTAAGACAATGGCCGACTCGAAGCCGAACGGCGGTCAAGGAATCACGCTTAGCGACGCTGCCCACCGTCTCAACGATACGGAGCTGGGCTTTCCGATGGGGACGCTGGCCTACATGAGCCCCGAGCAAGCGGCGGGCGCATGGCACGAAGTAGGCCCGGCCAGCGACATCTACAGTCTGGGCACCATCTTGTACGCCATCCTCACCAACCGGCTCGCCTTCACCAGCTTGTTTGACGTCAAGGCCGGTAGGTTTATCCCCCCGCGAAAGATCGACAGTCGAGTTGCCCCGGCTTTGGAGGCGATCTGCCTCAAGGCTATGCGTGACGACCCGCGGAAGCGATATCCGACGGCATCGGCGCTGGCCGAAGACGTCGAACATTGGCTGGCGGACGAACCGGTAGGGGCGTGGCGGGAACCGTGGCATCAGCAATTGCGCCGCTGGTCGAAGCGGCACCGGACGGCACTCGCCGGTGCCTTGACGGCGCTCGTCGTGGCGACGATCGGCCTCACGCTGACAACCTGGTTGTTGGGCGAAAAGAACCACCAACTACAGTCAGCCAACGGCCGCGCCGAGCAAAACTTCGAGCTGGCGCAAGCAGCAGTACACGACCTCGTAGAACAGCTCCAGGGTAACCCCTTGTTACAGAAACCCGGCATGCACCGGGCGCAAGAGTCGCTGTTGCGGGTGGCGCTTAAGTATTACCGTGATTTCCTGGCCCAACGAGCCGACGATCCGCAGCTCCGAGCAGAGTCGGCCGAGGCCCAACTGGCCGTTGCTCAGATCGTGCACGACATCGGCTCGCCCGAAGAAGCCCTGAGCGAATACCAATCATCCCGTCTCCTGGTGAAGGATCTGATGGCCAAGCGAGGTGCCGACGAGGCGCTATCACGCGATTTGGCGCTGATCTACTCACGATTGGCCCAGATCGATGCCGAACTTGGGCGCGTGGAACTCAATGGCGCCGATTTCCACGAATCCGTGGACCTTTATGGTGAATTGCTTGCCCGGCACCCCGACGAGCGGGACTTGCAACTGGCATTTGCGAATGCCTGCTTGCTCCAGGCTGAAGACACCAACGATCTCGGGCTTGTGAAACAGGCGAAAGAACTGGTCGAAACCGGCGGACGACCATGGGGCGGAGCGGCGATACTTCTGGCCCGCATCGAGAACCAGCTCGCGTTGATGGAGAGTCATGCGGCGCACCTTGATGAAGCCGAAAAATCACTCAAACGCGCGGAGGACTCACTGCACGAGCTCGACCCGGCCACACGACAGCAGCCGACGCTCGAACCGCTGCGCGCGGCGATGGATTTGAACCGTGGTCGCCTGGCCCAACAACGAGGCGACGCGGCCAAAGCGCGGTCGGCGTTGGAATCGGCTCGGGGCCGCTTTGCCAGACTTGAGTCGCAGAACCCCGACGTATCGGAATATCGTATGCGGCTGGCAACCGCCGAAATCGAGCTCGGCAAATTGCTGTTCGACGCGGGCGAGCGTGGAGAGGCGGGCGAGTTTTTGTCTGCCGCCCGTCGCAAATTGACCGGCTTGGTCCGCAATTACCTTCGCGTTCTCGACCGTTACGAGCTTGCCCGCAGTTGTCTCGACCTGGGCGACGTTCTGCTTCGCGCTGGCGAACCGCGGAAGGCGCGAGAACTGTTTGCCGAAAGCCAACGACACCTAGCGGCACTCGTTAAGCTGGACCCCAAAAGGGCGGACTACCATCGCAATCTGGCGGCCACCTGGAATCAAATTGCCAACATCGAGCAGCGCGCCGGCAAAAGTGAGGAGTGTGCCGCCACTCTTGACAAGGCGCGTGCCGAGTTAGAGCCGATTGTCGCTGAGCACCCCGAGCGGCCGGAATTCCGTCACGCGCTCGCCAAGGTGTACCAGAATCTCGGCCTAACACGCGCGTCACGAGACGAGTGGCCGGAAGCCTGGAAATGGTTCGCCAACGCGAGAAAGACTTTCGGCGATGAGAGCCGCGATCATCCCGAGATTGGCGAATACCAGCAAGACCGTGACAGCTTTCTTCTGCAGCTAATACCGATCTATCAGCTCCGTGCCCGCCAGCTCGCCGTTTCCGGCGACCCGGAGGACGAACGACGGAGGCTGCTGAAGGAGGCCGTCGAGATCCTGGACGAACTCAACGAGCGAGCCGCAGTTCCCACAGATCTCGACGATTTGCGGCGAGCGTGGCAACAAGAGTTGACGCATGACGACACCATCGTGGGGCGACCTTCGTAGGTCGTCACGGTGTTCCGGCAAAGTACCGTGCGACGAGCTTGCGGGTCCCAGCAAATTCGATAGCCCGGTGGCACTCGGCTGGCTCGTCCCTGCCTATGGCGCCGCCGCGGCCGGCGAGAAGGAGGGCTATTCGCCGCGCTCGCGAGTCGGTTGGCGTTGGCGAACCAGGCGACAACCTGGCGAGTCCCCGCGAGTACGAAACCGTATTGGCGTTGGCTCCGCGCGTTGCCGATCAGGGTGCCCTTTCAGTTTGTACGACTATCTCGGCGAGGTAAGCGGCATGGCGGCGCCTGAAGCATTCAAGGGTGATGCCGGTGACGCGGGACAACAGTCGAAGTCGCTCCCCTGGCTTGATTTTGTCATCGTGAACCGATTGCCCGCAGACGGAGAGCGCATTTTGCAGCTGCTGGCCGGGCATACCCGACTTCGCCAGATCGCCTTAATGGGTGCCGGAGTGACGGACGAGACGCTGCTGACGCGGCCCGAATTCCAGCGTTGAACCGGGCCGTGTTTCGGCAGGCGCGGATCACCGACGCAGGCTTGGCCAACCTCGCCGGCGCGACCTGGTTGCAAGCTCTTCTGATTTGCCAAACGCCGATTTCCGGCGACGGCCTTGTCCACTTGCGGTCGCTACCCAGGCTCAGTGAACTCAACCTCACCGGAGTGAACGTGGGCGATCGGCAATTGGCCGAGTTAGCACGGTCCAAGGCGCTCGTGTCAATTTCTTCTCGATCATACCCACGTCACCGACGAGGGCCTGGCCTCGCTTGCCAAGTGCAAAACCTTGAAGCTGATCGCTCTCAGCGGCACGGCGGTGACAGAGAACGGAGTGGACCAACTACGTCGAGCCTCGCCCACCTGTGAGGTGGAGTGGCAGCCCGTAGCCGAAGAGTACTTCTTCCTGTTGCATCGCGTCGCCATCCATCGCCGCCAGCGGCCCCTCGGCAGCTTGGCCGTGGGCCGACCGCGGATCGGCGGAATGATCGTCCGCATGCGGTGTTCCTGACGAGCGTAAACATGAGCTGCCTCGCTGTCGAAAGCGGCATCGG
>DASZPH010000127.1:0-115494 GCA_035550375.1 Pirellulales bacterium
ACGCACGCACTCTTGGCTCAACCGCGCCCGGCGGTTACTCACTCGCTGGGAAAAGAAAGCCGCGAACTACATAGGCTTCTTGCATCTTCAGTTTGCGATCATCGCCCTGCGGACCGCAGGGGTAATCGGATAGGCTCTAAGGGGGGCGTCGTGACGTGGAAGCGATGTTCGTTGCGGGGACGCCAGCGCGCGAGGCGTTTGCAAACGCGATGGGCCACGGCGACGAGAGCCATAACGGCCAGCATGACCCCGCCGAAGGTCAAGGTATCGGCGATCGTCGAGGGTCTGAACCACAACCAGCCGATCGTCCATTTCGCCACGACCGCGGCGAAAAAAGGCAAAGCTCGAACGATGATGGAACGGGTGTTTGACATATCTGGTCCACGCGCGAGCAAAGAGGTTTCGGAGCCCACTCCGCATCGTCGCACGGATATTGCACGGATCATGCCGCGATCCACGAATCGGTCTGGCGACCGGTTTCCGACTCACCGGGAGTAGCCTATTAGCCACCAGTTCGGTTCCAGGTTTGAGCAAATGGGTCAATGCACGCTCGACGATTTTCGCAGCGTAATGCCCAAGCTGATCATGCTCGGTCCGCTCCACAAGGTCATACCTTTCATCCCGGGCATGAGTGCCTTGAAGGACCAGGCCGCCCCTTGCCCCAGATTAGCACCTGGTGATGGACCTTCCGTTCAGCAGAACGCAATGCGTTGGAGGCGTGACTGAGCGAACCCGGCGCTTAAAAATCGGCAGATTCGCTGCCTTTTTCTTTGACAACCCCCGCTCCACTGAGCTAGGGTTTCGCATCCAATGGGCCGGGCCAAGGCGGCTTCGGCTCTAAGACCCGGACTAAGGGAGTCTGCACGTGTTCTCCGTCGGCCTCATTTACGGAACCATCGTGGGCGCGGGCCTCGTCGTGATTGTAGCGGTGGGAATGATCACGGTAGGACGCAAGAGCTAGGCAGGCGTCGGGCCCACACTCTGCACGCACGCTTGCGGAAATCTCCGATCTGGCGATCCTCCCTTCGTGTCTCCGCACCTGCAACCTAGAATTGCGGCGTGGCTGTCGCTCCGTTGAGCAACGAGCATTGCCAGGCGTACTGGCAGTAACCCCTTTTCCGCCCTAGGGAGAAACCCAATACAAGTCCGCGTTGATTGCCGTTGCCGCCCTCACGGTCCGCCAGACCGTCGTCGCCCAAGATCTGTCAAACCGCGCCGATCGGAAGATTACCGGCGAATACTTCCGGCCCCACACCGCGTCGAGCTACCAGCGCAGCGCCATCACCCACTCCGAAGCGCTTAACTACTACGGTCAGCGTTACAGCCAGCTTCCCTCAGAGACCGTGAAGGAACACACCGGAGAGATCAAGCGCACCCTCGACGCCGCGAAGAAGGAATACACCAAGCTCGGCAAAGAGGCGAAAGGGAACAAGGCCGTCGAGCAACATCTGGCGAAGATCAACGAGCCCCACACCAAGGCGAGCGAGATCGCCGAGAAACTCGAAACGGCCCAGACCGGCTCGGAGTGCGCCGAGCACTGCGCGGCCCTCGAGAAGGAGCTGAAGGCCGCCGAAGCAGCGAACGAGAAGCTGGAGAAGACGCTCGGCATCGGCGCGAAGGAAGAAGCCACCAAGAAGTGACCTCGGACTTGAGCACGAGCGCGCCGAAGTAGAGGCGGAATGCTCCGGCGTTTTTTATGCGCTGAGGGCAGCCCCCGCCTCTCGGCGCTCTCGTCAGTTGATTGACGCTCTATAGAAGCGTTGCTAGACTTGCGCGCCTTATTTCGCTTAGCGTGCCGCGCCCAAGCTGTCGCCGGAGGCGCCCGGCTTTTCGGGAAAGATTCTAGGGAAAGGTTACCATGGCCAAAGCTTTGAAGAACAAGTCGAAGTCGAAAGACAAGCCTGGAAAAGGACTTAAGTCCAAGGCAACAAAAGCTGCGGCCAAGGCCAACAAGCTCCTCAAAGAGGCAAAGAAGGCGTCGAAGAACGGCGAGAAGCCTCGTTCCAAAGGCCGCGAGAAGTACGTCTACTCGTTCGGGCCCAACGGCACCGACGGCGACGCCAGCATGCGGAACTTGCTGGGGGGCAAGGGTGCCAACCTGGCGGAGATGACCAAAATCGGCCTGCCCGTGCCGGCCGGCTTCACGATCGGCACCAACGTCTGCACGTACTACTACGATCACAAGCGGAGTTATCCGCCCGAGCTGACAAAGCTCGTCGATCAGGCGATGAGCAAGATCGAGAAGGAGATGGGCGCCAAGTTCGGCTCGACGACCAACCCGCTGCTTGTCTCCTGCCGCTCCGGCGCGCGTGAGTCGATGCCCGGTATGATGGACACCGTGCTCAACATCGGCCTCAACGACGAGACGGTCGAGGGCCTGATCAAGCAATCGGGCGATCCCCGCTTCGCCTGGGACAGCTACCGCCGCTTTGTGCAGATGTACGGCGACGTGGTGCTCGACATGAAGCCCAAGACCAAGGAAGACCACGATCCGTTTGAAGAACTGCTGCACGCCAAGAAGCAGCAGGCCGGCGTGAAGCACGACCATGAGTTGAGCGCCGAGCAGCTCAAGGAGCTGGTGAGTGAATTCAAGCGGGCCATCAAGGAAGGGACCAAGAAGGACTTTCCCACCGACCCGATGGACCAGGTGTGGGGCGCGATCGGCGCCGTCTTCGGAAGCTGGATGAACGACCGGGCCGTCGTCTATCGCCGCACTTACGGCATTCCGCACGACTGGGGGACAGCCGTCAACGTGCAGGCGATGGTCTTCGGCAACCTGGGTGACGATTGTGCGACGGGCGTGGCGCTGACGCGCAACGTAGCCGTCGGCACGCCTGGAATCAACGGTGATTACCTGATCAACGCACAGGGCGAGGACGTGGTGGCCGGCATCCGCACGCCGAAGCGCATCGAAGAGACGCTCGAACAGGACATGCCGGCCTCCTTCAAGCAGCTTAAGGACATCGGTCGCAAGCTGGAAAAGCACTACAAGGAGGTACAAGACCTCGAGTTCACCGTGCAAAAGGGGCGCGTGTGGATGCTACAGACCCGCAATGCCAAGCGCACCGGTTTTGCCGCCGTGCGGATCGCAGTCGACCTGGTGAACGAAGGACTGATCTCCAAGGATGAGGCACTGCGAGCCAAACGCATTCCGGCCGACGACCTGAACCAGCTTTTGCAGCCCGTCTACGATCAGCAGTCGAAGAAGAAGGCCAACTCCGAGGGGCGTTTGTTGGCAAAGGGAATCAACGCCGGTCCGGGCGCGGCCTCGGGCAAGATTTGCTTCCATGCCTCCGACGCCGAAGAGTTGTGGCAGAAGGACAATAAAGTCGAGCTCATCCTGGTGCGGCGCGAGACGAGCCCCGAGGACCTGCGCGGCATGAAGATCGCCAAGGGAATTCTCACGGCCTTCGGCGGCGCCAGCTCGCACGCGGCGCTGGTGAGCCGGCAGATGGGCAAGGCGTGCATCGTGGGCTGCGGCGACCTACAGATCGACTATCGCCAGAAGACAGTCACCGTCGACGATAAGGTGCTTCACGAAGGCGACGTCATTTCCATCGACGGCTTCACGGGGGAAGTGTTCGAGGGCGAGGTCGAGGCGCGGCCGAGCGAGGTCATCCAGGTCCTGCTGCATAAGACCCTGAAGCCCGACGAATCGGAAACCTACAGCCGCTATGCCCAGCTCATGACGTGGGTCGATCAGGCCCGCCGGCTGAAGGTTCGCACGAACGCCGACGAGCCAAAGCAGGCCACGGAGGCGATCGCCTTCGGCGCCGAAGGGATCGGTCTCTGCCGCACCGAGCACATGTTCTTCGGTCACATCGACGAGTTCCGTGAGATGATTCTGGCCGACACGGTCGAGGATCGCGAGAAGGCGCTCGCCAAGCTGCTTCCCTTTCAGCGCGAAGATTTCGACGGCTTGTTCCGGGCCATGCACGGCAAGCCGGTGACGATTCGCCTGCTCGATCCGCCGTTGCACGAGTTCCTGCCCCATCAGCACGACGAGCAAGTGGCCCTGTCGCACAAAATCGGCATTCCGGCGGAAACGATCGCCCGCCGCGTCCATGAGCTCCACGAGTTCAATCCCATGCTGGGGCACCGCGGCTGCCGCCTGGGGATCGTTTATCCCGAAGTCACGCGGATGCAGGCGCGGGCCATCTTCGAGGCGGCTTGCGACGTGCAGCGCAACGGCATCGACGTGTTGCCGGAAGTGATGATCCCCCTGGTTGGTTTCCTCACCGAGTTCAAGGACCAGGAGAAGATCATCCGCGACACGGCCGAGAAAGTGTTTGCCGAGAGAGGCGTGGAGGTTGAGTACCTGGTCGGCACGATGGTCGAAGTGCCACGGGCCGCCGTCCGGGCCGACGAAATCGCCAAGGGGGCCGAGTTCTTCAGCTTCGGCACGAACGACCTGACGCAGACGACCCTCGGGATGAGCCGCGACGACTACGCCGGCTACATCAACTACTACCGCGAGCACGACATCGTGCCAAACGATCCTTTCCAAACGATCGACCGCGACGGAGTAGGCGCGCTGATGCAGACGGCCGTCGAGGGAGGCCGGGGAACTAGGCCGAAGTTGAAGGTCGGCATTTGCGGCGAACACGGCGGAGACCCGGCCAGCGTGATGTTCTGTCACGAGATCGGGCTCGACTACGTGAGCTGTTCCCCCTTCCGCGTGCCCATCGCCCGTCTGGCGGCGGCCCAGTCGGCCGTGGCGGAGAAATTGGCCAAGAAAAAGTAGGGAGGGAGACGCTCGCCTTAGCGAGCGTGTCCCACCGAGTTTCTCCGCGCTGCAGGCCGGAGGGTTTTTGCGCGCATGCACCGGGACTTTCGGCGCGCGTATAAGTACACTATAACTCACCTTGCCTGATACAACGGCGTTCGTTGAGGCGGAGGAACGTTGGAGGATAGCCCCCTACGCCATCCGGCCGCGACACAACGGCCTGGTAGGGCCTCGCTCCTCGTATCTAAAGCGAACTGGCGCCGTCCTCGCTGACCCGGGTCGTTCCGATGCGGCTGACTCCCATCCTACAAATCGCGGTCCTGACGACTGCGTTTTTCGGCGGCGCGACCGGGGGTGCCTCCGAGCGGCAGGGTGAAGTCCATTTCCAGCCGGCCGCGGACGAGGCCAAGGTGCCGGAGTTGTTCCGCCTGGAGGAGGCGACCTTTTCCTTCCGACAGCAACCGGTCAAGACGACGGCCACCGGCTACGAGGTCTGGGAAGTGACCTTTCCCTCGCCGGTGGAGACGGCGCACGCCGCGAACAACACCGTGCACTGCGAATATTTTCGCCCTCTGCGGCCGGGCCCGCACCCGGCCGTGATCGTGCTGCACATCCTGGGGGGCGATTTCGATCTGGCGAGGCTCTTCGCCCGGCAGATGGCGCAAGGGGGCGTGGCGGCGCTGTTCGTCAAGCTTCCCTACTACGGCCCGCGCCGCCCGCAAGGCGTCAGAGTGCGGATGGTCTCGGAAAACCCGCGCGAAACGGTGGCCGGCATGCGACAAGCTATCCTCGATGTGCGCCGGGGCGTAAGCTGGCTGAACGCTCAGGAGGAAGTCGACGGACAGCGGTTGGGCGTGTTCGGCATCAGCCTGGGCGGCATCACCGGCGCGCTGGCGCTGGCGGCCGAGCCCCGCCTTTCCTCGGGCTGCCTTATGCTTGCCGGCGGCGATCTTGCCAAGGTGGCCTGGGACAACCCGGAGTTGAAGAAGCTGATCGATCGTTGGGTCGACCAAGGCGGCAGCAAGCAGGAGTTCTTCGACCTGTGGAAGAGCATCGACCCCGTGACGTACGCGGAGCTTGCCCGAAACAAGAGGATCTTGATGCTCAACGCGCGGAACGACGAGATCATCCCGCCGGCCTGCACTGAATCGCTCTGGCACGCGCTGGGCGAGCCGGAGATCGTCTGGTACGACGCCGGCCACATCAGCTCGGTGCGGTTTTTGTTTGACGGATTGGGGCGGGTGAGCCGTTTTTTCCAGACCGCGAAAGCGGCTGAACACGCGGATGACAATTGATCGCGGAATGCCTCTGATGACAGCGGAATGCCTCTGACTTCGAGAACGACTAATGAAAACTTGCCTTGTCTCCCTTGCTATGTTCCTGGTTGCGTCGCCCGCCCTGGCTAAAGACGGCCTCCCTTCCTTCACCCGCCAGCAATTGACCGGCACGTATTTCTCTGAAGGGGCCAACGCGGGCGACATCAACCACGACGGAAAGCCGGACGTGGTCTATGGACCCTACTGGTTCGAAGGGCCGACGTTCAAAACGTCGCATGAACTTTACCCGCCCAAACCCCAGCCGGTCGAAGCCTACGCCGACAACTTCTTTAACTGGGTTTACGATTTCAACGGCGACGGATGGAATGACGTGCTCGTGGTCGGTTTTCCCGGTACCACAGCCTACGTTTACGAAAACCCGCAGGCCGACGGTTTGGGCAGCCACTGGAAGAAGCACGCCATCTTCGACTCAGTTGCCAACGAGTCGCCGCAATTCCTCAACCTGGTGGGCGACGAACGGCCCGAGCTGGTTTGCACGTTCGACGGCTTTTTTGGTTACGCGTCGATCGACTGGGAGCATCCCTTCGAGAAGTGGCACTTTCACGCGGTGTCCGACAAGAGCGCTCCCGATCGGTTCGGCCACGGCCTGGGCGCCGGGGACGTCAACGGCGACGGTCGGCAGGACATCATCATGGCGGGCGGGTGGTTCGAGCAGCCAGCGACCATGCCCGACAGTTCCCGCTGGAAGTTCCACGCCACGGCGTTTACCAACGCCTACGGCGGCGCCGAAATGTACGCCTACGACGTCGACGGTGACGGCGACAACGACGTCATCACCAGCCTGGCGGCGCACGACTTCGGGCTCGCCTGGTACGAACAGCTTCCCGGTCCCGAAGGTCCCCAGTTCAAGCAGCACCTGATCATGGGGAGCCGCCCCGAAGAGAATCGGCACGGACTGGTGTTCAGCGAGCTCCACTCCGTGGCGTTGGCCGACATCGACGGCGACGGTCTGAAAGACATCGTCACCGGAAAGACGTATTACTCGCACCATAAGCAAAGCCCAATGTGGGACGCTGGCGCCGTGGTCTACTGGTTCCGGCTCGTGCGGCGCGACGGCGAGGTTGACTGGGTGCCCCAGCAGGCCGACGACGATTCGGGCATCGGCCGGCAGATCAGCATCGTGGACGTCAACTCGGACGGTCTGCCCGACATGGTGCTGGGAGGGATGAAAGGGTGCCATGTGCTGCTCCACCACTCGGCCCTCGGCGATCAAGGGAAGTAAATCGTCGACTTGAGTCCAAGCGGCCGAAGACCGAAATCGGTGAACGGTACGGCCCCTGACATCGCTGACGGATCGGCTTATGACGGCAAACCTCCTTCCGCAGAATCAAATCGCGCGTGTCTGGTCGGTTTCGGAGCTGACCAGCCAGATCAAGGACCTGCTGGAAACACAGTTCCAGTCGGTTTGGGTCAGCGGCGAGATCTCCAATTTTTCTCGCCCTCAGTCGGGGCATTGTTACTTCACGCTTAAAGACGAGCGGGCGCAGATCCGCGCCGTGCTGTGGCGCACGGCGGCGACGCGGCTGCGGTTCGAGCTCGAGGACGGCATCGAGGTGGTCTGCCAGGGGGACCTCGACGTCTATGCTCCTCGCGGCAGCTACCAGCTCGTGGTTCGCCAGATCGAACCGAAGGGGATCGGGGCACTGGAGCTGGCCCTCAGAAAGCTCAAGGAGCGACTCTCGGCCGAAGGACTCTTCGATCCGGCCCGCAAGCAGCCCCTGCCGAAATTCCCGCGGCGGGTGGCGTTTGTCACCAGCCCGACCGGGGCGGCCATCCGTGATTTCTTGGAGGTGCTTCGCCGCCGCTTCCAGGGCGTCGACGTCCTGGTCGTTCCGACGCGTGTTCAGGGGGATGGTGCTTCGCACGAGATTGCCGAGGCCATCGCGCTGGTCAACCGCTTGAGCAACCCGGTCGATTGCCTGGTTGTCGGCCGTGGCGGCGGCAGCCTGGAGGACCTGTGGGCTTTCAATGAAGAGCCCGTCGTGCGGGCCATCCACGCCTCACGCATCCCGGTTGTGTCGGCCGTCGGGCATGAAATCGACGTCACGCTCGCCGACCTGGCGGCCGACGTCCGGGCGCTGACACCCAGCGAAGCGGCTGAGCTCGTGGTGCCGGCCGCCGACGAGATCGCGGCGGCGCTGGGCCGCCAGCAGCAGCGTCTGCTCGTGGCCCTGCGCCGTCGGGCCGGAAGTTTGCGAACCCGTCTGGAGTGGTTGGCCGCGCGGCGGGCTTTCCGCAAGCCGTTCGAGCTGGTCCACGACCTCCAGCGTCGGCTCGATGAGCTTGCATCGCGCGGCGACCGGGCGACGCGGCAGCGGATGTCGTCGGCCCGGCGCCATCTCGAAACGACGACGGCGCGTCTCGAGTCGCTCAGTCCGCTGGGCGTTCTCGGGCGCGGCTACAGCCTCACCCAACGGCTCGCTGACGGCCGGTTGATTCGCGACGCCGCCGAGCTCTTTCCCGGCGACGTGCTCGCCACGCGTTTTGCGAAAGGCCAGGCCATCAGCCGCGTGGAGCGAGTCGAACCCTAGCCGGGGACGGTCCCAAGCCGTTCTTTGTTCTGGACGGCCTGGGAAGGCCATCCTCCGGACCATCCTATTTCTTGGCCACTTCGACCTTCTCGACGGTGACCGGAACCGTCTCGATCAACTGCACGTTTTGATTGTTGAACTGCAGATTCGCCTGAAGACGAAGCTCGTGCTTGCCGGGCGTGGCATTCTCGGCGGCGGCGATCGCCAGGTTGCCCTGATTCTGGTTGGCGGGAATTGTCAGTTGTGGAATGCTCAGCCCCCCTACCCCGCCGGGCAACTGCACGTTCAACTGCACCTGGTTGTCGAAGCCATAGAGACGGTTGATCGTCACCGGCAGTTCGCGTTTCTCCCCTTGCTTGATGACCAGACCGGGGGCCGCGGCAAGCGTGACGGGGGCCGGGGTAATTTTGATCGTGATGGGGTTCGAGGGATAACCGACGTTCAGGGTGCGAGGGTTGGCCATGTTGCGCGCGTTGTTCGCGACCTGCACGGCGCTCTGCCTGGCCTGCTCGGCCCGCTTCACGCTGGCGTCAGCCTCCTCGGCCGCCTTGTCCGCCGCCATTTTGTCGTCGACCGCCTTCTTGGCCTTCTCGGTCGCCTCGGCAAACGCCTTTTCCGCCGCGGCGCTGGCTTCCGCGGCCTTTTTGGCAACCTCCTCGGCGGCGGCCGCGTTCTTTTGGGCCTGTTCGAGCGCCGCGGCGAGGTCCTTGTTCTCTTTGTCTTTGTCCAGCGCGGCCTGCGCCTGGGCGAGGGCCTGCTGCGCCGCCTTCAATTTCCCGTCGGCCTCCACCGCTCCGTTCTTGGCGGTCTGCAACGCTTGCTGGAGGCGCCTCGCCTCGGCATCGGTCTGCTGGGCGGCTTGCGCGGCGGCGTTTTTCTTCTCGTTCGCCGTCCGCAGCGCGGCCTGGCGATCGGCGACAATCTTTTCCAGCTCCGACTGGCGTTTGGCCGCCGCCTCGGCCGCTTCGGGATTGTGCCGGTACGAGAACTGGGTTGTGCCAAGAAGGTGAAAACTGAACGTCCCCAGCGGGGCGTTCGACTGCAGGTTGATCGTAAACTTCGTCTCGCCCGGCCCCGCATTTACCTGCTGGTTGGCCGGCTGGATGCCCGGCGGCAGTTCCACGGTCGACAAAGTAACGTTCCCCTTGAAATCCCCGCGTTGAGTCATCGTGACGGGTATCTCAAGCCTTCCGGCGCGGCTCATCTCCCACACGTTACCCCCCGCCTGCACCGTAAACGGCGCCGGCTCGGTTGTGCTGACCGCCAGCACAACCTCGGATGACAGCCGCGACCGGGCGTTAAATTGGCCGGGCTGCCCGGGCCAGACGATCGAGGCGGCGCGGGCCGTGTGTGTTACCTCGCTTGCGCCGATCTTCGCTTTGCCAACGATGCGCAGAGGGGCAACCGCATCCGCCGCCGCATCGGAGGCCGACAAGACGAGCGCGGCCGAATGGCGCCCCGATCCGATGGTCACCGGCGTGGCGGTCACCCCCGCCGGCAGACCCTCGGCGGTAACGACGATCTCGCCGTCGAACCCGTCGCGGCGGAAGGCCACAACCTCGATCTGGTCGCTGGCTCCCTTGCGCAGGCTCGGCGACCAGACAAAAGACTGCGGCTGGTTCGGCAGAGCGCCGGGAAACTTGGGAAAGGCCGCCAGGCGGAAATCGGGCTGCTCGGAGCGGACGGCCAGACGGTAGACAAACCGCGGGTCGCCGCGCGAGCTGCAGTACAGGTCGCGCACCAGAATGCGGTACTTTCCGTCGTCGGACGCGGTAAAGCGAAAACTCGGATCGTCGTGGATGGTATCGAAGTCGAAGCCGCCGGCGTTGAGTCCGTTGTCGTCGGTCCGCTGGAGCTCCTTCACCTGTTCCTTGCCCTCTTTGTCGAGCGTCACCTGCTCGACCACCAGGTACGGATCGGTCGACTCGCCCAGCCGCTGCGAGACCACTTCGATGACGTAGGATTCCCCCTTTTTAGCGTCAAACGTGAACCAGTCGTGATCGGCAAGCGGGTAAAACTGACCGGCGACCTCGCACGGCGGCGAGACGTGCTGGGCCTTCTGCGGGACGTCGTTCGGTTCTTGCTCGGCTACGACGGGAGCGGTCGCCAGACCGATCGGCACGGGGTTGCACGGCCCTTGGGGCGAGGGGTGACGATATAGGATGGAGTCGACGCCCGAGCCGGCCGGCTCGATGAGCGTGCCGGCCGGCAAGGAGTCGGCGTTGGAAGGAAGCGCAATCGACGCGCTGACCACTTCCAGCGGCCGGCCGTCGATCGTGATCCCCGCCGCCGGCGCGCCCCCCGGCAGGTTGCGGCCGAACACCTGGTAAACCTGGTTCGTACCCGGCAGCCCGGCTGGCGGAAAGACAAAATCGACGTGTGGGCCAGCGTCGATCGACAGACGATAATAGTGCTCGGCGCCCCCCTCATAGATGAAATCGTGGACTTCGACCACGTACTGGCCGTCGGCGAGCACAGTGTAATCGAGCAGCGTGTCGCGATGGCCGCCGTCGTGGGCGCTGGCCAACTCGTTGCCCCGCTCGTCGTACAGCACCAGCATCGGATCGAGGCGCGAATCGATACGGCGAGCCTGGCAGTCGACGACCAGCCGCTGCCCCTTCTTGGCCGCGAACCTGAAGAGATCGCGGTCGGCGCCTCCGGCGGCCACGCCATTCACGATGCCGCCGAGCGCGACTTCGTTGGCCTGGTCCAGCCGCGAATTGGGTTCGGTTTCGTTTAACTCCGGCCGCGAATCGACGAGGAAGAATCGTGGGTTGGACAGGCCGTACTTGCCGGCGGCCCGAACTTCATACGTGCCCGGCGGCACGTCGGCAGCAATCGAAACGCCGAACTTGCCCTCGGCCGGCCGTGGCTGAGGGTCGAACTCGCTCGGTTCGAGCATGACCTGCCTGGCCGAAATCCCGGCGTGCGTGAAGTAGAGCCGGTCGGCGCCGTCGAGATCCGTACCCGTGACGGTCACCTCAAAGGTCGTCCCCTGCTTTCCGCCAGCAGGAAAGACGGCGTGCAACCGGGCCAGTGGCAACTGGGCCGAGGCGTAAGACGCCATCAAACAAACGGTAACGATGGCCAGCGGCAAGCGTGCCGCCAAGTGAACCGATCTTTCCAACCTCGAACTCCGCCTAGTGGTTGAACAAGAACTCTTTCGTGTTGATCAAGGCCCAGAGGATGTCTTCGTAGGCTTGCTGCTTGTTGTCGTGTCGGGCCAGGTAGTCAAGCGTAAGCGACAGTTCGCCCTGGTCCGGCTCTCGGGCATACGCCCAGGCGTACAACTCGCGAATCTTGCCGGTGTCGTCCTGGTCTTTGTCGCGTGCCAGCTTTGAAGCGCGGCCGTCACCTGACTGAAGCTTGCCTTGCACCTCGTTGGAGTTCAAAAGGTGCAGACTCTGGGCCAGGTTCGCTTCTTGCGACCGCTCGCACTCGCAAGGGCTGGTGGCTTGCGGCCGGCCGAAGACGGTGAGGAAATAGTTCTGCACACCACTGTCGGGCAATTGCACGGCTCGCGTGCCCGTCGGCAGGCCGTTGAAGTTGGTGACGGTCGCCGTCACCTGATTCAGGGCGTCGTACAGCACCTCCGCCGTGAGCCGCTTCGCATGGTAATAGGAAAAGTTCTGCTTGTCCGAAGCGTTGAACTCGTTCGGCTCGGAGCCGAGTTGATAGGTGCTCGAGCGACAGATCGTCCGGATGAGCTCCTTCATATCAAAGCGACTCTCGACGAAGTGCCGGGCCAGCGCCGAGAGCAGTTGGGGGTTCGAGGCCGGGTTGGTGACCCGCATGTCGTCTTCCGGCTCGACAACGCCGCGGCCGAGAAAGTGCTTCCAGTAACGATTCACCAGGGCGGGAGCGAAAAACGGGTTCTCGGGCGACGACATCCAGTCGGCGAGCGCCTGGCGGGGGTCGCGGTCGGGCTCGATGTCGAGCGGCGCGGCTCCCAGGCCGGCCGGCTTCAGGTTTTCGCCGGTGCGCGGGTTGCGGGCCGCGGCCTCACCGCGGTTGTGGAAAATCCGCTGCTCGTCGCGAGGCTGCAAGCCGTTAATGCCGTTTTTGCGCCCCACGCGCGAGAAAAAGGCCGAGAAGGAATAGTAGTCGTGCTGGCTCCAACGCTCGAACGGATGATGGTGGCAGCGGGCGCACTGGATTCGCAGGCCCAGGAAGAGTTGGGCCGTATCTTCAAGTTGCTGCTCGGGCGTCTGCACGGCCCGATACCAGGCCACGGGCGGATTCTGACCCATTTCGCCCGAGGCGCCGACGATGTCGCGAACGAACTGATCGTAGGGCTTGTTGGCTAGCAGGCTTCGGCGAATCCAGTCGTGGAAGGCGTAGGTGCCGCGGGTGTAGTTGTTGTTCACCCGCTGGTTGCGGAGAATGACGCTCCACTTGTTGGCGAAGTAATCGGCGTAGTCCGAGCTGTCGAGCAACCTGTCGATGAGCTTGTCGCGCTTCTCTGAATCGGCGTCGGCGACGAAGGCACGGGCCTCGTCGGCGGTGGGGAGCCGGCCGGCAATGTCGAGCGTCGCGCGGCGGACGAAGGTGGCATCGTCGCACAAGGGGGTCGGCGGAATACCGAGCGACTTGAGCTTGGCGAAGACCAATTCATCGATGAAGTTGCGGCGCGGCGGCAGGTCACCATCGGGCACGTCGATTCCCAGCGGCAGGGTGGCCCGAAAAACGCTCACCTGCCCCTGAAAGCGGGCCATGATGGCGACGTCGCCCGTCAAGTCGAACGTGTGCACGAAACCGCCTGGCGACACCTCGGCCATTTCAGCGTCGTTCGACTCGTACTGGGCGATGTGGGTCACGTCTTCCGACGATCCATCGGTATAATGCGCCAGCACGGCCAACTGCTGGCGGCTGTCGCGGTTCATCGAGCGGGCGGCCGGAACAACCTCGATCCGCTCGACCACCGGATCGTCGGGCTTACCGTAAGGCATGCCCTGCTTCAGCCAGCGGACGATGAGCCCATATTCGTACCCCTCCTTCTCTAGACGGTGGCCGCCGCCGTGCGCCACCGAGTTCGTGGCCTTCAGCAGCAAAAGACTCTGGTCGGGCGCGCCGGGAAACAACCGTCGGCCGCGTCCTTCTTTGACCAGAAACTCATAGTCGTCGCTGGGGTAGAAGCCCAAGAGCGAGAGCCTGAACCCGTTCTGGCCGGTGGACTTGCCGTGACAGCCGCCCGCGTTGCAGCCGTTTTTGGTGAAGATCGGCACGATCTGATTGGGAAAGTTGATCGCCTTCGGCGTGGCGAAGTTCTTCACGGTCAACTCGGTGGCTGCCTGAAGGCCCTCGCCGTCGGCAACGATTTTCACGGTGCCGTCGGCCAGAGGCGTTACCATCCCGGAGGGGCTAACCGCCACGATACTTTCAGGCACAGCCTGCCACTTGACCGAGGCCGTTACGTCGCGAACCTGACCGCTCGTGTAATTGCCGTCGACGAGCAACTGCTTGCGGGCATCCGGTCCATTGAGAAGGCCGTCGCCGACCGAGACAATCTCCAAGCCGGCCAAACGGCCCGGATCGCCCAGACCGGGGGGCTTCAAACTCGAGCCGTCAGACGAACCCGAGACGGCTGGCAACCAAAAGAAGGGGCCGAATGAAACCAGTAAGGCCCAAGCCACTGCCGCGTGCCGCATCCGCGAGTCTCCTGCACGAGGTCCGCCTTGAATCGCCCCACACGTTCGATACCTGGCTGCGGCAAAACCGCATAAGGATTCTCTCACGAAAGACGCATCGGTGCAAGTTGATCGGTTCCCCGTTCCTCCCGGTCGTGGCTTGAAAGTGTCGCCGGCGCCAAAACGGACGCAAACGCCAACTACCAGCGATGTAGGACGGCCCTTGCCTCGCTCACACTCTCACGCTTTCGGGCTTTAGTGTGGCGAGCAACACGGTTTTAAGAGGGCGTCACCCCGGGGGTTGCGGCAAAGCGGAGATGCGCCGCAGGAAATCCTCGTGTCGGCGGCTCGAACTCAGATCGCCGGTCTGCCGATAGGCGTCGCGCAGCCAACGCCGCGCTTTCTTATCGAGCGGCTCGATCTCGACGGCCCTTTCCGCGTCGGCCAGCGCCTCCGGCAGGCGTCCGAATTGGGCCAGCATCAGGGCGCGGCTAAAGTAATCCCGGGCCTGGTTCGGATTCAGCTCGATCAGACGGTCAGCATAATCCAGGGCCGACTGGTAATCGCCCTGCTGCTGGCAGACGCGCACCAGCGAGTCAAGCACGATTTCGTCGTTGGGTCGCAATTGCAAAGCGCGCAGCCAGTACTTGCGGGCACCCGCAACGTCCTGGCGCAAGTCGGCGACGTTTCCCAACGCCGCCCAGGTTCTGGCGTCGTCCTGAGCGATGTCGGCGATCATCAGCAACGTTTGTTCCAACTCCTCGGCGGCCGACTTGCTCGCATAATTGCTCTCCTGCAGCTTGCGCACTTTGGAGAGGGCGAGTACCCTCTCCAACTCCCACTCGGGCATGACGGTGTGCTCTTGGTCGAAGAGTTCCAGCTTGTCGCCTTCGCCGCCGGACTCGTTCGGCTCATTCTCCGGCGCGGCGCGCAGCACGCGATGGTCCGTCTGCGACGCGTGCGCCACGTCGTGCGCGGCGAGCTTCGGCATGTGACAGTAGATGCACGAATTGTTCGCCGGCGCCGCCGCCTGCTTTTCGGCTGAAAGCGAACACCCCTTCTCGGCGTGGCAGTCGAGGCATCGCTGACGGTAGTAGGCGTCTGCCTGGCCGGCCGCGGGCGTCGTATGTGCGTCGTGGCACGAGGTGCAGCCGAAGCGCCCCTCGCTGCTCTTGAAACACTTGCTCTCTCGCATCTGCTCGACGTGGCTGACGGCTTTGGTCTTTTGGTCGCCGCGCACGCCTGTGCCGGCCACCATGATCGCCCAAACCTCGTCGAGCCGATCTCCTGGGCGAAAATCGTCCGACGTCCGGCCGTAGCGAGGAAAACGCATCTTGCCGATCAGGTGGCACTGGTAGCACACGGCCTCGCGGCGGTCAGGATCCAGCCGCGAGGGGCTCACGATCGGGTCGTCCGCCTTCGTCAGGCCGTCTGTTTCCGCCGGCGCGTTTTCGTGCAGCTCTACGTGTTCCCTACCCGGCCCGTGACAGCGCTCGCATCCGATAGCCGCCTCGACGAGCACGGGATCGGGAAAGTAGTCGTCGTGATCGCCGTCGTGCGTCGGGCGTCCCGAATGGCAGTCGACGCATTCGTAGGGGATTCGCCGGCCGAACCGCTTGTGACGATAACCGTAGCCGGGCGAAAGGTCCCATTTGTGGTCGGTGGTGTACCAGGAGATGGGCGATTGAAAAAGCACACCGCCGCGGTTAATGGCGTACGACTTACCCCGCGTTCCGGAGCCGATGAAGAAACTGATCTTGGCCGCCTGGTCGTAAAGCACCTCTCCCTCATTATCGAGCAGCACCTCGTGGTGGTAGATGCCGTCATCTCGCTTCTCCACCTGGTAGATCCGCCCGTCGTCGAACTTGAACTCCGTCCCCTCGGCGAAATTCTCCACGTCGTCGGTGCCGGGAGTCGCCCCCGCCGAGCGGTACATCGAATGTCCCTTGTAGCTCTCGGCAATGGCCGGGTGGCAGGTGGCGCAGGCCTCGCTGCCAACGTATCCCGACGGGCGGGGTTGCGGCTTGAGCGCTTCTCCCACGATTTTGCGTGGCGGCTGTGCCTCGACTACGACCGGGGTCTCGACGCTCGTCCGGCGCGACCGCCACACGCCGGCGATAATAAGTGCCGCCAACAGCACGCCCAATAGGCCAAGCCAAGCCCGAAACTTCGCCGCCCGGTCTGACGCCGCCATCTAACCATCCCCCTCCGCCCACCCAAGCCGACGTGACATAGACAGTATTGTAATGCATCGCTTGGGCCGGGGCGAATCGCCAGCTTGTCTTGACGCTGCCGGGGCTTCCTGCGAGACTCCGCCACCTTTCGACAAGGCCTTAAGTCTGGATAGGAGGCGCAAGCGATGGAGCGCGGCGGTTCAAAGTACATCTTTTTTGCATGGCTGTTGGCAACGGCGCCTTTTTTGGGTGCGCTGTCCGGTTGCGGACAATCGAGCACCGACGAAGTGGCTGTTAATCCAGGCGCGGATGGGGAAACCGACGCCGTCGAGTCGCCCTCGTCGCCGGCAGAGGCTGGTCGGGACGCCGCCGCGGAAGTGGTTCAGCAGTTCTTGCAAGCCATCAAAACGGGTGACGACACGAAATCGAACGACCTGCTCACGCCGCTGGCCCGACAGAAAACGGCCGAAATGGATATGGCCGTGGCGCCGATGGGAAGCGATTCGGCCTCGTTCACGGTCGGTCAAGTGGAGCTTCCGGAGGACGGCGGTGGAGAACTGGCCCATGTGGAGTCGACCTGGACGGACATCGACGACGACGGGCAACCGCGCACCGACGAGATCCTTTGGGTCCTGCGGCTTGAGGAGCAAGGCTGGCGAATCGCGGGCATGGCGACCAAAGTGTTTGAGGATCAGCCGCCCCTCCTCTTGAACTTTGAGGACCCCAGCGACATGCGGCGCAAACAGCAACTTGCCGAGGCCGAGATGGAGCGACGAGCGCGCGAAGCGGCCCGAGAGCTGCCAGACGAGTCGCTTCAAGCACAAGAGGCCGAGGTCTTGGCGGCGCGGCCCGCGCCTCCCCAGCGGCAGGCTGCGAAAACAACTCGCCCGCAGAAGAAGAAATAAACCCCTTTCAGAGAAAGGGTTACTACTGAAACCGCGAGGCCCGGCTTGCTGCCGGGCCTCTTTTTTTGCGCTCTAGGGCCGATACTTGCTACGCCTTGCAAGGTGAACTAAATTTGCGCAAATTACGCAAACGAGTGAAACGACTCAACCAAGAAATCTTACCCGTTTTGACGCTTGACAACGTTTTCGGTGGTGTTAACCTAGTCAGCCTAGCATGTGCATCTGACCTCAGGCTGTGCAATCGTTAAAGGCTAACTACGAGGCAGGCTGCTTGGCTTTGTGGCAAGCACCAAAAGACAAGAAGGTCCCTCCCCTTTGGCGGCCGTCAGGAGGGGGAATCGTTCGCGAAGGACGGCCAGTTCGTTTGAGTTTTTGGTACGTACCTGTTTGTTGGAGGAAATTAGGATGAATCGTGCTCTGTTGTTCGGCATCGCGATCTTCTTCGCGGTGGTCGGCATCGCCCTGATCGGGGGCGATTCCAAGGCTCTCGCCGGTCACGGTTGCGGCGGGTGTGGTGGTTGCGTCGGTTGTGACGGTGGTTGCGGTGGCGCTCCGGCTTGCTGCGGCAATCCGTGCTGCGGCCGTCGCCATCATCGGCATCACCGTCGTCGCGGCTGCTGCGGCTGCGCCGGCGACACCTGCTGCGGCGCTCCCTGCTGTGGCGCTCCGGCCCCGTCCTGCTGCGGTTGCGACGGTGCTCCGGCTGCCGCTCCCGAAGCTGCTCCCCCGGCTCCGGAAGCCCCCCCGGCTCCCGCCGCTCGCCTTGAGCGCGGCCGTGCCCGCCTGGTCAGCTTCCGCCGCTAGTCCTAACTCGGCGCGGAATCAGACCCAGTTTTGAGAACCGATCCTCCGACGTTGGTCGGCGGATCACATGGTGTGATAAGTTGAGCCGGGTCTCCTCCCCTGGGAGACCCGGCTTTTTTCATTGACTTGCCCAATGTGGGCGAGAATGGACTAAGCTAGCTACATGCAAACCGGTTTCTCGATCTCCGAAGCGAAGCAACCGGGCCAGACGCTGCAAGCGAGCCAGATGCAGCCGGGTGTTCCCGCTGATTGGGTGCGCACGCTCGTCAGCTTTTTGATTTTTTTGCACCTGTTCGCGCTGTGCGTCGCCGTTCTGTCCAATTGGAACCCCTCCGACTTGGCTTTGCGCCTGCGCCGGGTTCCCCTGATCAAGCCGTACATCGAATACCTGGGCTTCGACCAGTCGTACGTCCCTCTCTATGGCTTCACGTTTGGCCTGGAGGAGGACACCGACAGCACGATTGAGGTCGTGCTCAAGTTCAAGGACGGTTCGGAGAGCACATGGACGCTGCCCGACGCAGGGCTTTGGCCGAGGGAGCGGCGGCGGCACGACGCCCGCCTGGTTGAAACCGCCGCCGATGTGATGCCCGAAGACTACCGCGATTACCAAAGCATCGTGCCGCAGGCGATCGCCGCCCACTTTGTGGCCCGCCACCCGAACGTCAAAAGTGGCGTGATTCGATGCGTGAGGCAACTTCAGCAGCCGATGGAGTCCCTCGCGTCAAGCAATCCTGCCGAACGCGATCCGTATGACAAGAGGTGGTCTCGGCAACTCTACGAGGCGAGGATCCTGGTCGTGGGGGGCAGCGTCAAGCTGATGAAATCCGAAGCGGCCGCCGAGGTAGCTCCCGCCGCCGTCGAGAATAGCGCAGCCGAGAATTCCGGAAAATGACGAGCCTGGTGAACTACTTTCAGACGCTCGCCGTCGAGTTTGGCCGCGGCTGGAACCGCTTCTGGTTCGCCCCGAGCGATCCGATGACGCTGGGGTTGCTGCGGATCGCCACGGGCTTGGTCGCGCTCTATGTCGTCGCCGCTTACTCGCCCGATCTCGACCGCTACTTTGGTTCCGACGGCCTCGTGCCGCTGGAGATGGTGCGCGATCTGGAGGCAAAAACTCGCGACGGCAATCGCCAGTTCGTCCCTTTCCAGGTGCGCGAGGCGATGCCGCGTGAGTACCGGTTCTCCTATCTGGATCGTGTCCACACTGTGAGCGGGTTGAGAATCGTGCATGCCTGCGGGTTGTTGACGCTGTCGCTCTTCACCTGCGGGCTGTTCACCCGACTCACGGCGGTCGGGTCGTTGGTGGTCGTCCTCTCGTATCTGCACCGGGCACCGATGCTCACGTCGCAAGTCGAGCCGATTCTGGCCTTTGTGCTGTTTTACCTCTGCCTCGGCCCGGCCGGCGCCGCCTGCTCCCTCGACCGCTGGCGGGCGACGCGCCGCAACGATTCGGCGGAATCGACGGGGTGTCTGGCGTCCACTTGGGCCACCGTTTCCCTGCGACTGATTCAGGTTCACCTGACCCTCGTCTACGTGATGATGGCGGTGGGGAAGGTGTGGGGCAACGTCTGGTGGGACGGCATGGCCATGTGGTTTCTCATCGCCCGCACCGAGCGGCGCATGGTCGATCTGACGGGGTTGCACAGCCTACCGCTTGTCGTGCACGCCTGGAGTTATGCCGTGATGTTCTGGCAGGCGGCGTTCCCCGTTCTGGTCTGGAACCGGCTTGCCCGGCCGCTTTTGCTGGGCATTAACGCCCTGATGTGGGCTTTGCTGGCGCCGGTCATTGGAAACGTCCCGCTGGCGGTTATGATGGTCGTTGCCAGCGTCGCCTTTGTTCCCGGCGACCTGATTCGCAGCGCGGTCGGCGGCCGGCATCGGAGCCAGGCGGCGCTGCAGGCCACCACCGCGGCGTAACGCCGGGGGTCAAAAGCCCCATCCTTGCGAGGCTTGTCATGCTCCCTTCAACCATAACCAGGCGAAATCTGCTCCTCTCGACCAGTGCAGCCGCGACCGCCGTCGCGATCGAGCGTTTGGCCGAGGCCATCGAGCCGATTCGTCGCACGGACAAGGCAAAATTCAAGTTCAGTCTGGCTGCTTACAGCTACCGCGATCTACTTACGGGCACGCCGCCCAAACTGACACTCGCCGACTTCATCGACGACTGCGCCCGGATGGGCCTGGAAGGCACCGAACTGACTTCCTATTACTTCCCGGCCTATCCGACACCCGAGTATCTGCGGCAACTCAAGCAGCAAACGTTCCGCCTGGGGCTCGACATCTCGGGCACGGCGGTCGGCAACGACTTTTGCCATCCGCCGGGCTCGGAACGCGACAAGCAGATTGCGCTGGTCAAGCAATGGGTCGACCGGGCCGAGGTGCTGGGCGCGCCGGTGATCCGCATCTTTTCAGGCCAGGCCAAGCCGGGGCAGTCGGAAGCCGACGCCCATCGTCTGGCGGTGGAAGCCATCGACGAGTGCTGCCACTACGCCGGACAGCACGGCGTCTATCTGGCGTTGGAGAATCACGGCGGCCTGACGACGACCGTCGAGGGACTTCTGCGATTGGTTAACGATGTCAAGAGCGACTGGTTCGGCGTCAACCTCGACACGGGCAACTTCCATTCGGCCGATCCGTATGCCGACCTGGCTCGCATCGCCCCCTATGCCGTGAATGTACAAGTAAAGGTCTCGATGAACCCTGGCGGAGGCAAGACGGAGCCGGCGGATTATCGGCGGCTGGCCAAGATCCTCAGCGACAGCCGTTATCGAGGCTATATCGTCCTGGAATATGAAGAGAAGGAAGACCCCCGTGAAGCCTGCCCCCGGCAGATTGATGAACTCCGCCAAGCTTTCGCCTGAAACGCACCGGAAGCGGCGCCGCGCGCCGTCCGTGTCAGCAAGACGCGCGTCCCCAAGATTCTTGCACCTCGTCGGCTACCTGTTGTTGCTGGCCGTCGACCTCTGGCCGGCCCTCGGTCTGGCAACCGACATTGCCGTGGCAAAGCGGTCGGCCTGGACCACGTCTCGCGTGCACGGATCGCCGGAGCCGCCGGCCCCTTACCAGATCGCGCCCGCCTTTGGGCAGCTTCGCTTCCAAAGGCCGACGAGCATCGAAGAGCTTCCCGGCGAAAACCGGCTTCTCGTGACCGAAATGTCGGGGAAGATTTTTACTTTTCCTCAAGACCAGCCGGCTACTCAGGCCGATCTGCTGATCGATTTGGCTGCCTCGCTGGCCGGTCAGGGCGTGTCGCTCTTCGATGCCGAGCCCCACCCCGATTTTCGCCGCAACCGGCAGTTGTTCGTTTGCTACGTTCACCCGCAGGGGGGCGGCGAGACCCGTGTCTCACGTTTCACGCTCGATAGCCGGTCGCCGCCGGCCGTGTTGCCCGGCAGCGAGCAGGTCGTCATCACCTGGCCTTCGGGTGGCCACAACGGTGGTTGCCTTGAGTTCGGCACCGACGGTTTTCTCTACATTTCGACGGGGGACGGCGCCGGCCCGAACCCGCCCGATGGTTTGACGACCGGGCAGGACGTGTCGGACCTGTTGGGGGCGATCCTGCGTATCGACGTCGACCATCCGACGGCAGAGCGGGCGTATGCCATCCCCGCGGACAACCCGTTCGTCGGCGTTGAGGGCCCCCGCCCCGAAATCTGGGCCTACGGCCTGCGAAACCCCTGGAAGTTCGGCGTCGATCGCCAGTCTGGCGAGATCTTCGTGGCCGACAACGGCTGGGAATCCTGGGAAATGGTCCACCGTCTCCAGCGCGGCGGAAACTGCGGCTGGCCCGTCATGGAGGGCCGGGTGGCCTTACGTACCGAAGTCAAGCCGGGGCCGACGCCGATCGTGCCGCCCGTCAAAGACCACCCGCACACCGAGGCAAACTCCGTTATCGGGGGCCCCGTCTATCGCGGCCGAAAACTGCCGGGGCTGAACGGCTCGTTCGTCTACGGCGACTATATCACGGGAACAATCTGGGCCATCCGGCCCGACGAGGACAACTCCTATTCCCACACCACGCTCGTCGACACGGACCTGCGCATCGTCGCCTTCACCGAAGCAAGCGACGGAGAGCTTTATGTGCTCGACCACGACTTCACGGGGCAGATCTACCGACTCCTCCCCTCCGATGTTCCCGATACTTCGGCGACGTTTCCGCGGCGGCTGAGCGAGACGGGCCTCTTCTCCGCGCTCGATGATATGCGGCCGGCGCCCGGCGTCGTCCCCTATAGGGTGCAAGTGCCCCGTTGGATGGACGGCGCGAAGTCCCGGCGCTGGATCGCCGTTCCCGACTCCGGCACGGTGGAACTGGCCGCCGAGGGAAAAAAGGCCGTCTACCCCGACGGGACGGTGCTGGTGAACCACGCGACGCTGCCCCAGGGCGACGGTTCCGATCTTCGCCTTGAGACGCAGCTTTTGCACTTTGAAAGGGGCGCGTGGCATCCTTACAGCTATCTCTGGGACGAAGCGGGGCGCGAGGCTTGGCTCGTTGAGTCGACCGGCGCAAACCGATCGATTCGCGCGAGCGATCCGTCTGCATCCGAGCGGACTTGGCACGTGAACGCCGTCAACGAGTGCAAGGTCTGCCACAACGCAGAATCGGGCTATGTGCTCGGCTTTGTCGCTAACCAGTTAAACCTCCCGCTGGATCGGGAAACGGATCAGCTTGCCCTGCTCGCGGGCCAGGGAGTACTGGCGGCGGCGCCGACGGTGGCCGAGGACGATCCGTCGCGGCTGGTCGATCCTCACGACCCGACGAAGGCCGTCGACGACCGCGCTCGTTCTTACCTACACGTCAACTGCGGCGTCTGCCATCGGCCTGGCGGCAACGCGATCGTATCCTTTTATCTGCGCCGCGATTTGCCGTTTGCGCAACTCAACACCAACAAAGGGACGGGCATCGGTACGTTCGGCATCGGTGGCGGCCGGATCATCGCCCAAGGGGATCCCTACCGTAGCCTGCTGCTCTACCGGATGTCGAAGCTGGGCTACGCCCGCATGCCGTACATCGGATCGCGTGTGGTCGACGGTTCGGCGGTACCTCTGATCGAGGAATGGATCCGTTCGCTGCCTAAAATCGAGGACGAGAAAACGTCTGCACTGGCAAACCCGCTGTCGCCGGAGTCGACCGCGTTGCAATCACTAGCGCAAAAGAGTCTGCCGGCCGGCGAACGAGAAGCGGCCGTTGGCACGCTCCTGCAATCGACCGAGGGGGCGCTCGCGCTGGCGGTTCAAATGCACCGCAGTCTGCTGGCGGGGGACGACCTGGCGGCCGCCCTGTCGCTGGCGGCCGCCTCGCCGAAGAGCGAAATTCGCGGCCTGTTCGAGACGTTTATCCCGGAATCGAAGCGCCGGGCGACGCTAGGCGCCGGCGTCGACCCGCAGGTCATTCTCGACCGGCGCGGCGACCACGACCGGGGCAAGCTGATTTTCTTCAGCGACGGCGCGCGCTGCCGCGCGTGTCACGAACTGGACGACCGGACCAAGTCGCTCGGTCCGACGCTGGCGGAGATCAACAAGAAGTATCCGCGGCTCGACGAGCTTCTTTCGCACGTTCTGCGACCTTCGCAGAAGGTCGAGGATGCATTTGCCGCCTACACGCTGGTGCGCTCGGACGGTACGATTGTCACCGGCCTGGCGGTCGAGCAGAGTGAAAAACGGGTCGTCCTAAGGACGGTCGAGAAGCAAACGATCGCCGTTGCTCGCGAGGATATCGAAGAGCTGCGACGCAGCGAAAAATCGCTCATGCCGGAGGGCGTGCTTAGCGACCTGACGGCCCAGGAAGCGGCCGACCTGTTCGAGTACATCCGCTCGGCCGGCGGCGGGAGTTAAATCGCCCTGCCCGAGGCCGAGCGCGCCTTTCGGGGGCGATCGGGTTTGCCAGCCTGCGCGCGATCGAACGGACATGATCTGTTTCTCGGCCTTGAGACGACCGGGGCACTGACGATTGGGGGTTTTGGTATCGTAGAGTCATGAACGATTCCCCCCACTCCGCGGCCGGGCTGCTGGCTAGCGGAGGGCTCGACAGCTCCATTCTCCTCGCCCACTTGCTCGGCCGTCGCCATCGGGTGCAGCCGTTTTACGTCCGCTTCGGGCTCGCCTGGCAGGACGCCGAACTGGCGGCGCTACGTCGGTTCATGGCCGCCCTCGACGGCCGACGGCTCGAACCGCTCGTCGTGCTCGACATGCCCGTGGCCGACCTTTATGGTGATCATTGGAGCGTCACGGGCCGCGAGGCGCCCGGGGCCGACACGCCCGATGAGGCCGTCTTTCTGCCCGGCCGAAATGTGCTGCTGGCCCTTAAGGCGGCCATCTGGTGCCAGTTGCACGGGGTTGAAACACTCGCGCTGGCGCCTTTACGGTCGAACCCTTTTCCCGACGTGAGCGCCGACTTTTTTGCGCATTTCGAGGCCCTGTTGAACCGCGGACCGATTGGCCGCGTGCGCATCGTGCGGCCTTTCGCCGATCTAAGCAAGCGGCAAGTCATGCAACTCGGCCGCAACTTCCCGCTGGAACACACGTTTTCGTGTATCAGCCCTCGCGAGGAGATGCATTGCGGCGCGTGTAATAAGTGCGCCGAGCGCCGGCACGCCTTTCGCCTCATCGGCAGGAGTGACCCAACCCGTTACGCCGAGTTGGAGGCGCCGACCCGGTCTCCTCAATCCTGACCCCGAATCTTCAAACCAGCCTTCTCCATGTTTCGCGTCACTCGCCAGATCGACTTCTGTTACGGCCACCGACTCCTCAATTACGACGGCAAGTGCCGGTACCTGCATGGCCACAACGGTCGGGCAGTGATCGTCATCGAGGCCGAGCGGCTCGACGATCGAGGAATGGTGCTCGATTTCAGCGACATCAAACGGGTCGTGGCCGGCTGGATTGACGACAACCTCGACCACCGCATGATCCTGCATCGCGACGATCCAGCGATCCCGATGCTGAAAGAGCTTGGCGAGCCGATGTTCCTGATGGACACCAACCCGACGGCCGAGAACATCGCCAAGCTGATCTACGACTTTACGGTCGAGCACGGCTTTCCGATCGTCGAAGCCCGGCTGTGGGAAACGCCAAACTGCTTCGCCACGTATCTGGGCGAGATGGGTGAACGGTAGACGGCCGTTAGTTGGGTGGTTTGAGGGCCATCCTCCGATGCTCGTCCCTCTACGAGCATTGCCCGCAGAGCTTGCCAGCGCGGCTGCCGCGAATTAGCCTTGCCGTTGACTTGCGTCCGGTCCCCGCGTCGAGATGAGCCCGCTATGATCCTTATCAAACATCCGAACCTGCCTGCCCTTTCGATGACCCAGCCTTCTATTCCCCAGCGACCTCTCGCCACAAGGACTTGTCTCTTGACCTTGTTTGCTCTGTTCACGCTGGTGCAGGTTGCTGCTGCGGTCGACGATTACCAGTTCGGCCCCGACAGCCAGTACCATGCCGACGTGCCAAAGGGCAAGGTCGCGGAGCACTTCTGGAAGAGCAACATCTTTCCTGAAACGGAGCGCAAGTACTGGGTTTATGTCCCGGCGCAATACACGCCAGAGGAACCGGCCGCGGTAATGGTCTTTCAGGACGGCGGCAGCTACCTCAATGAGAAGGGTGACTTCCGCGTGCCGATCGTGTTCGACAACCTGATCCATCGGCAGGAGATGCCGGTGACGATCGGGTTGTTCATCAATCCGGGCGAAATCCCGCCCAAAGATCCCAACGGCAAGCCGACCAGCAACCGCAGCTTCGAATACGACACGCTCAGCGACCAGTACGCCCGCTTTTTGCTGGAAGAGATGCTGCCCGAGGTCTCGAAGGAGTACAAGCTTCTCGACGACGCCTCGTCGCGTGCGATCTGCGGCATCAGCTCGGGTGGCATTTGCGCCTTCACGGTTGCCTGGCAGCGTCCCGACGCCTTCCACAAGGTGCTGAGCCACGTGGGCAGCTTCACGAACATTCGCGGCGGACACGTCTACCCGGCCTTGATCCGGCAAGCGGAGAAGAAGTCGATTCGCGTCTTCTTGCAGGACGGCTCGGGCGACTTGGACAACAAGTTTGGCAACTGGCCGTTGGCCAACCAAGAGATGGCGGCGGCCTTGAAATTCGCCGGCTACGACTACCAGTTCGTCTATGGCGACGGCGGTCACAACGGCCGGCACGGCGGTGCCATTCTGCCCGACTCCCTCCGCTGGCTGTGGCGCGACTACAAGCCACCGGCGAAGAAGTGAAGCATCCGTGCTGTTCTCGATTTCGCGAGAGCACGCTCTTTCGCCGGAGCGAAAGTCGACACGACTGCCAGCCACCCGCGTTGACCTGGTCCCACCCGCCCCGCTAGCCTACGGTGAGAAGGTTTTGGTCCGGGTCCTCCGGGGAGCACCCATGTTGCACCGCCGCTCACTAACGAATTTGGTTCTGTGCGCCGGGGCGGCGAGCCTGTTCTTTGCGGTCGCCAGCCGCCCGACCGTCGCGGAGGAGGCCTCGCCGCGGAAGTGGCTTCAAGCCAGCGCTTTTGTCGTGCCGAAAGAAACGGCCACCGAAGGGGAAGGCTACTTTTCGATCATCGAAGGCCACAACCACCGCCTCTACATCGGCACGCACGCCAACGGCGTGAATAGCTGGCTGGTTGAATTCGATCCTGCGGCCGGCAAAATGCGGGTCGTCGTCGACGCCCACAAGGCAATCGGCACGGATCTCAAGGGATTCGGTGCTCAGGCGAAAATCCACACCCGCAACAACGTCGGCGCCAGCGGTAAGATCTATTTCGGCACCAAACAGGGCTACCCGGCCAAAGACGAAAAGCGGGAGGACTATCCGGGCGGTTACCCCATGATCTACGACCCGGCGACGGGGCAAACCACCGTCTATCCGATCCCGGTGCCGCACCAGGGCATCAACAGCATCACGCCCGACGAATCACGCGGTGTAGCGTACGTCTCGACCTGCTCCGACCACCGCCCCGGGCCTGGCGAGAACGCCGTTTTCCTGATGCTCGACCTGAAGACCGGCCAGTCCAGGCCGCTGATGGACACGGAGCACTTCTACGGTTTCATCGTCGTCGATTACCTGGGCCGGGCCTACCATCCCATTCTGGGCGGCGACATCGCACGTTACGACCCGCGGACCGAAAAGCTCCAGCGATTGAAGCAGACGATCGACGGGGCGCCGCCGGCGCCCGAAACTCGCCTGGCCCTCACGCCCCAGCCCGACCCGATCAACTGGGACATCTCGCCCGACGGCAAAACGCTGTACGCCCAGCCGATGAGCGGCAACCACCTTTACGCCTACGACCTGACGGCCGAAGGCGACACGCTCGCCGGACGCACGCTGGGCGAGCTGATCCCCGGCGCCACCGGGGTCGATTGCCGTGCGATGTGCGTCGGAAAATCAGGGACCGCGTGGTGCGCGATCACCGAAAAGCGGGAAGGCATCCAATTGTTGCACCTTGTGCGATACCGGCCAGGCGACTCGCATCCGGTCGATCTCGGCGCGGTGGCCGTCTCGAACCCCGATTTCACCGAGTTCAAAGATCAAGACGGCAAGACGCTCCCGTTCCACGCCGGTTTCGTCAAGCTGAAAGACGGAACGACCACCACGCAGTACGTGATCATGGGCGTATGCGAGGCCGCGGACGGCAACGTTTATATCCTGGCACTCCATCCTTACACGGTTTTGCAGGTCTCGGCCGAACAACTGAAGACCGAGTGAGCAACGAACGGCGGGGGCCGACGAGGTTCGATCTACTCCGATTGGGCTCCGTCGGCGCCCGAATCGTCGAAGTCATCCGGAAAGTCAAAGTGAGTGTCATTGGCCCAGTCGTCCTGCATTCCGGGCGTGAGGTCCAAGTTCAAACGCTGCAATGCCGGCGGGGTCGCCATGGGTTCCTTGAGCAAGATGGCGGGCGAAGCGACGCCCGACGAGTTGTACTTGGCCTGCTCTTGGTTCCAAGCCGTGCCGCCAAGCGTGAGACTCACGACCATGTGCAGCCTCGGACGACGCTTGGTGCCTTTGGTTTTTACCCGCGTTAGAATCCGACCTCGCTGGTAGATGAACTGCCAGCCGTCCGGCAGAAGGTCGGGCGTGCGGGTCTTCTCGATTCGCCTGAAAGCCAGTCGCTGCCGCAAGTGACTATCGACGGCTTCCCAACTCTTGAAAGTCGCCTTGCCACTCTTGGTCATTTGCGCGATAACGTCGCGCGCGATCGCATCAGCCTCGGCCCGTGAGGGCCCCGCGGACTGATGCCTCCCTGGATGACGGTGAAGCGAGAGCGGTCGGCCATAGGTCACCTCGCGTTGATTGGGTGGGGGCGACTTCCGCTCCCACCGTGCCGGGCCCTAACGATGTTATCGTGTGTGAAGCCGTTTCGGTTACGTGAAATCGAGTTCATTGGCAGACGCGCGTCGCGCACGACTGGGCGGCTTTCGGAGCTGGCCGTAAACGTTATGCTCGAGGTTTGCGGCTGGCCCAGGAAACGCAAAGTGCCTCATGCCATCGAACGTCCGCTCGTATGAATCGTGGGTTGTGCCAAAGAAACTTGCCGTCTACCTGCTTTTCGTTGTCCTTGCCGTCGTCGTCTCCGGCTTCTACGGCGTCCTGCACGACCAGATCAGCTACACGGTCTCGCCGGAGTATTTCACCAGGTTCAAGTTCCGGCAGTTTGGCATGATCGATACGGCCCTGCCGGAGCGGGTCCGCGCTTCGCTGATCGGCTTTCTTGCCTCGTGGTGGATGGGAATTCCGATCGGCCTCTTGGTTGGGGCAGCCGGCTTCATTCACCGCGGCGCGGGGCGAATGTTTCGCATGTCACTCTGGTCGATGCTCGTCGCGGTTCTCTTCACTCTCTTGTTTGGTGTTGGGGGTCTCCTTTATGGCTACGTGCAGATGGCACATATCGATTTGGCCGACTATCGAGGGTGGTTCATTCCGGATGACGTCGTGGATCTGCGGCGTTTTCTTTGCGCCGGCTACACGCACAATGCGTCGTACCTGGGGGGAGTAATCGCCGTTTTCGTCGCCTGGGCCTTCCACGGCTGGCGGGTCGCCGCGGCTCGGGCCGACGAGAGTCGCCCGCCGCCGACGTAGAGCAACGAATCGAGCAGTAAAATCGTTTTCCTTCGCCGCCGCAACACACCTCCGGCGGGTTTCGGAGGTCGGCCGTTACTCTTATGCTAGAGGCTGCGGCTGGCCCACAGATCTGCGCCGCCGGCCCAGACGATCCGTTTGTCTTCGAGAAAGGCTCCTTCATGTCCGGCCGGTTGCATCTTCCCAGTCGTCGTGCTTTCATCGGCGCGCTCTCCGCGGGCTTCTTCACCGTGCGAGGAGCTTTTGCCGAACAACTGCTGCTGCCCACCCCTTCGATGACCGAGGGTCCGTTCTACCCCGACAAGTTGCCGCTCGATCAGGATAACGACCTCATCATCTTGAGCGACAATATCACGCCGGCCGTGGGCACGATCACGCACCTTACGGGTCGGGTACTCACCACCAGTGGCTCCGCCGTGAAGGACGCGACGATCGAAATCTGGCAGTGCGACGCCAACGCCGTCTATCTGCACACGGCCGACAGCCGTCCCAAGGACGGCCAGCGCGACAAGAACTTTCAGGGGTTTGGGCGATTCACGACGGGGACGGAGGGTGAATACCGGTTCCGCACGATCAAGCCCGTTCCCTACCCCGGCAGGCCCGCTCCACACATCCACGTGAAGGTTAAGCAGGGCGATCGCGAGCTGTTGACCACCCAGATCTTCATCCGCGGACACGAAGGCAATAATCGCGACGGCATCATCAATTCGGCCCGCGATCTGGTCGATCGCGAGTTGCTGATGGCCGATTTCAATCCGATCGCCGACTCGAAAATCGGCGAGTGTTCCTGCCAGTTCGACATCATCCTGGGGCGGACGCCCGACGAAAGGGCCTTTCAGCCCCGGCGCATCGTCCGTTGACGCCCGCAAGGCATCCTCAAGCTCGCTGAAAACCTCTGGTGACCTATGTCTAAATTGCTTTGTTTGGTAGGTGCGTTGTTACTCGTGTCGGCGGCGACCCTGGTGGCGCAGGGGCCGCCAGCTCCCCGCGGACGCGGCGCACGGGGAGGACGCGACGTCGTGGCCGCCTCCGTGTCGCGGATGATGGCTTTCGATGCCGACCAGGACGGCAAGCTCTCCAAGTCGGAAGTCACCGATCGGCGCCTCGTACCGCTTTTCGAGCGGGCCGACGCTGATCAGGACGGCGTGGTGACCGAAGAGGAACTGACGGCGCTGTTCAAGCAAGAGGCGCCTTCCCCGCGAGCCGGCGGGCCTGGTTTCGGCCCCGGTGGACCGGGAGGGTTCGGACCTCCGCCGGGCGGCGCGCCGGCACCCCCACGCGGCGGTCCAGGCGGTCCGCCGGGCGACGATGCTGACGGCGGGCCTCCGCCAGAAGGCCCCGGAGCCTTTGCCCCGCCGGGCGGCGCGCCGCCACGCCCCGGCGAGGTGCTCCCAGGCTTTCTTCAGGACGAGCTCCAGTTGACGCGCCGCCAGCGAGCTCAGCTCGAAAAGCTGCAGCAGGACGTTGACACCCGGCTGGCGAAAATCCTGACCGAAGAGCAGCGCGAGCGGCTGAACGAAATGTCCCAGCGCCGTCCCGGCGGCCCGCCGCCGATGCTTCCTCGGCTCGCGCCCGCCGGGGGCGCCCGTCGGCCACCGAACCCTCCGGAAGAGCGGTGAAAACGACCTGCGAGTCCTCCGCTTTGCAACGGCTACGACTGCGAAGCCCCCGCCGGACTTGGCATAACCTTCGACAGCTCAAAGCCTTACACAACACACCACTCGCCGGTGTTTCTGGTCCCGCATTTTTTATCTAAAGGACCGGTTTTAAGGCTTTTGCGCAAATCCGCAAAGCTTTATCCTCTAAGCAGTCGATTGTCGTCCCTGTTGGGAGGCGAAACGTGTCGGCGCTCAGTATTCGAGTAGGCCCCGCTGTGCCTCTCCCCGCCTACGAAAGGTGAATACCTATGTGGTTGCGAAGCAAGTTTATCCAGAAGTTCGGGGGCGGTTTCTTTGAGCAGGCCGGGCTGGATCTCTGGTCAGCGCTTCAGATCGTGGCTCTTCGGTCGCGAAAAAACCCTCAGGACGCCGAGTTGATCGCGCGCGTCCGTCGCGAGCGCAAGTGTCTCAACAGTGCGTTTGAGTGCTACTTGGTGATGAGCCTGGCACGCTCCATGACGCGCCTGCCGGGCAGATTTGCCGAGGTGGGCGTTTACCAGGGAGTGACCGCGAAGCTCATCGCAAGTGTCAAAGGCGACCGCGAACTGCACCTGTTCGACACCTTCGAGGGGCTTCCTCCGACCAGCGACAAGGACGACGGGGTGCATCGTGTCGCTCAGTACGCCTGCAGTCTGGAATCCGTCAAAGAGTATTTGCGGGGACAGGAGCAGGTTTATTTTCATCCGGGTCTCTTTCCTGATTCGGCCCGCGACGTGGAAGAGAGCCAGTATGCCTTCGTCCACTTCGACGTCGATCTCTACGAGGGCACGCTCGCCTGCCTGGAGTATTTTTATCCGCGGATGACGCCAGGCGGCGTCATGATCAGCCACGACTATGGCATGCTCGCCGGCGTCCAGCGGGCCTTTCAAGAGTTCATGGCCGATAAGCCCGAGCCGATCCTCGAGCAGCCCACGACGCAGGCGATGATCGTCAAGGGCGCCTCCGGCACGGCCGAGTGGCTGCAGGAATCAACCGCGGGCGAATCGTCGCGCGCCTATTCGCACGCGACATAGGATTAAGGGGATTAAGGAATCTCAAACCCCGGGGCTGGGGAACGAGCCTCGAATCTGCAAGGGAGTGCTGGCCAAGAGACGGATCGAGCGATATCGCAAGGGCGTTTGCTTGCAATGTTACCTCGTGAATTGGCAGCGCGACCGTGAGAGCCTTAATTACCGGCGCCAATGGTTTCATTGGCGAACATCTTATCCGCGCCTTAATGGCGCACGGCGAGGACGTGCGGGCAATGGTCCGCCGTGAGGCGGCCGGCGAACCTCTGCGGGCGATGGGCGCGGAGGTGGTCCTGGGCGACGTGATGCAGCCCGATACGCTCGCTCCGGCCGTCGAGGGAGTCGACGTCGTTTTTCACCTGGCGGGACTGGTCAAGGCGCTGCACAGTGACGAATTGTTCCGCGTGAACGAGGGTGGCGCGCGTAACGTCGCGCGGGCCTGCTCCCAGATGGCCAACCCGCCCGTGATGGTGCTCGTTTCGTCGCTCGCCGCAGCCGGCCCGGCGCCGAACGGACAACCGCGGACCGAGAGCGACCCCATCGAGCCGGTGTCGAACTATGGCCGCAGCAAGCGGGCTGGCGAAATGGCAGCCGCCGAATTTGCGGCCGAGGTGCCGCTGACGGTCGTGCGGCCCCCCGTGGTGTTCGGCGAGGGGGACATGAACACCTGCCTCCTCTTTCAGCCCATCGCCCGACACGGGGTGCATGCCGTGCCGGGACTGAAGCCGCGCAAAGTGTCGCTCATCCACGCCGACGACCTCGCCGAGGCGCTCTGGCTGGCGGCCGGCAGGGGGACGCGCGTGCACCGCGACCGCACCGGGGCGGCCGGCTACTACTTTGTGGCCGGCGACCAGGATCCGGAGTACGTCCAGCTCGGTCGGCTGATCGGCGACGCCGTCGGCCGCCCGCGTGTTTTTGTGGTGCGCACGCCAGACTGGATGGGGCGCTGCGCCGGAGCTTGCAGCGAGGTGGTGTCTCGGCTTCGCGGTCGCCCGGCGATCTTCAACCTCGACAAGATGCGAGAGGCGTCGGCCGGCTCCTGGGTCTGTTCGGCCGAACGCATCCGCAACGAGCTCGGTTTTCGGGTTGCACGGCCGCTGGGCGACCGGCTTCGTCAAACGGCCGACTGGTACGCCAGCCGCGGGTTGCTTTAGTTAGCGCAACCCTCTACCTCGGGGAGAGGGCAGGGTGAGGGCGGCCCGCGCCACCCTGTCTCCTGTCAGCATCACCGTCGTCTTCCAACCATCACCGTCTGAGGAAGACCTTCGGCAAAGAAACTCCGCCGCCCGGCGAACTATAATCGTCCCCGGAGGCTCAGGCGGTGATAGAAGTTGAAAATCTCGAGAAAAAATACGGCGACGTGACCGCGGTCAGCCAGGTCAACTTGACGGCCGAACCCGGCAAGATCTTCGGGCTGCTTGGACCCAACGGAGCCGGCAAGTCGACCACGATCGGCTGTATCTCCGGCCTACTCGAACCGTCGGCCGGTCGCATTCGCGTCCTCGGACACGACGTCGTCCTCGAGCGCCGTGCCGCGCGCGAAAAACTGGGGGTCGTCCCGCAGGAACTGGCCCTCTACGAAGATCTTTCGGCCACGGCGAACCTTCGCTACTGGGGTGCAGCGTATGGGCTGCGGGGAACCGAGCTCGCTCAGCGGGTGCGCGAGGTGCTCGTGGCCACCGGTCTGGTCGATCGTGCCAAAGAACCGATCAAGCGGTTCAGCGGCGGCATGAAGCGACGGCTCAATCTGGGGTGCGGTATCGTGCACCGCCCCCGCGTTCTTCTGCTCGACGAGCCCACCGTCGGTGTCGATCCCCAGTCTCGCGTCCGACTGCTGGAGGTCGTGCGAGAGCAGGTCGAAGCCGGCACGTGCCTGCTGTATACGACCCACTATCTCGAAGAGGCCGAAATGCTCTGCGACCACATCGCCATCATCGATCACGGCAAGATCATCGCTGCTGGGACGTTGGCCGAGCTGCGCGGCATGGTCGGCGAACGCGACACGGTCCGGCTCGCCGGCCGCTTCGATCCGGCCAAAGCCCGAGGGGCAATTGGGCAGATCGAGGGGGCCGAGGTGGTGCACGCCGAGGAAGACGAACTGCGGCTTGCCCTGCGAGAGGCCTCGCAAAAGCTTCCGCAGCTTTTTAGCGCGCTGACGAGTGCCGGGGCGGTCGTACGCGAGACAACCGTCACCAGGCCAAGTCTGGAGAGCGTTTTCATTCACTTGACGGGCAAAGAGCTGCGAGAATGACAACGGAGGTTGTTGTTGTCGCCAGCATGAGACGGCAGGTGTAACCGATGGGTTTTGTTCTCAACGCGGCCCTCAAAGATCTGCAGCGCCATCTGCGCGATCCGTTGGCACTCGCGCTGTGGGTCGCCCTGCCTCTCCTGATCGGCGGACTCTTGACGCTGTTGCTCTCCGGAATCGAAGAACGGCCTCCACGTCCCCACTTGCTTGTGGCCGACGAAGATGGGGGTGTGGTGGGCGACCTACTCGTCCGGGCCTTCGCCGCCGGTCGGGCCCGGGCGTTTCTCGAAGTCGAACCGGCCGAGACGGCCCAAGGCCGCGAGCGGATGGCGCAAGGCGAGGCGTCGGCGCTGTTGATTATTCCGGCTGGTTTCTCGCGGGCAGCGCTTCGCGATCAACCGACGAAGCTGGTGCTCGTCACCAATCCCGCCCAACGGATCCTTCCCGAGATCGTCAAGGAAGGGCTCGATCTGGTGGTGGAAATGATCTTCTACCTCCACCACCTGGCCGGCCCCGAGCTGCACCAACTGCTGGCCGACCTGCCCGACCGAAGGGAGCCTCCCTCGGACGACGAAATCTCGTTGATCAGCAGGTCCTTCAGCGACCGGGCCCAACGCGCCGCAAAGTACCTCTCGCCACCGGTAATCGAGTTGGCAAGCACGGCGGACCAGCCGTCAAGCGGGGGGCCGGCCGCACGGACCGACGGCGTGGCAAAACATTTTCTGCCGGGCATCCTGTTCATGTCCCTCTTGTTCATGGCGGGCAACCTGAGCGGCGACCTCTGGCGCGAGCGCGATCAGGGGACGCTCCGCAGGGCCGCCTGCACGCCCGCCTCGACCGCGGCGCTGCTCGCCGGCAAGCTGGTCGCCTCGGTGGCGTTGATTTTCGCGGGGGCGCTCGTCGTGCTCACGGCCGGCATGCTCTACCTGAAACTGCCCCTCGTCAGGCTCCCTCTGGCGGCCCTCTGGTCGGCGCTCGCCGGAGCGGCCTTGTTCCTGCTCTTTCTTGCCGTCCAGCTCTACGCCAGCAACCAGCGGGCCGGCATGGTGCTCACCAACTGCGTGGCCTTTCCGCTGATGTTCCTGGGCGGGAGCTTTTTTCCCTTTGAGTCGATGCCCGCGTGGATGGCGGCCGTCGGTCGCAATACGCCCAACGGCTGGGCGCTCGGCCGGCTGGAGGAGATTCTGTTTGAGTCCCCAACCGCCGGCCATCTCGCCGGGATGACGGCGATCGTGCTGGCGGTTTGCGGCGCCTTGTTTTTGTTCAGCGAGCGGCGGCTACGCCGAGCGTTTGTGAGACGTTGATCCAACCCATCTCCCGCCCCTGCAATGCTTCGAGACGCCTGGTTCATCGCCCGCAACGATCTGCTGCACTCGCTTCGCGAGAAAGAGACGATCGTGTGGGTCTTCGTCATGCCGATCCTGTTTTTCTACTTCATCGGCACGATCACCGGCGGCATGGGAGGCGGGGGGAAACAGCCGGCGGGAAAAGATCGACTCAGCGTGCAGGTTCCCGAGAATGCCGGATTTCTGGCGGACGAGGTGATACGTCGCCTTGAAGCGGGCGGTTTTGAGGTCGTGTCGGCCCAGAGCCAGGAAGAGTTCGCCGACAGCCCGCGCCGATTGGCCATTCCCCACGGCTTTACCGAGAACGTGCTCGCGGGACGAAAGTCGGTCGTCACGTTCTCGCGGCCGAGCGCCGATGTGTCGGCGGAATACGATCGGGTGCGCGTGGCGCGAGCCGTCTACGCGGTGCTGGCGGACCTGGTGGTGAGCACGGCGGACGCTGAAGGGCCGGGGCCGGACACGTTCCGCCGCGTGCGAGAAGCGCCCCGCACTCTGCGGCTGGAAGTGGAGTCGGCCGGCAAGCGGAAGAGAATTCCCAGCGGTTTTGAACAGGCGATTCCAGGCACGATGGTTATGTTCACCCTGATCGTGCTTTTGACTAGCGGCGCGGTGACGGTGATCAGCGAACGGCGGCTCGGCGTGCTCAGGCGGCTGGCAACCACGCCGATCTCGCGCGGGAGCATTATTCTGGGAAAGTGGGGCTGCCGGCTGATGCTGAGTTTTGTGCAGATCGGCTTCGCCATGTTGGCCGGCAGCCTGCTGTTCGGCATGAGGTGGGGAGAGGATCTGCCGATGGTCTTGGTGGTTCTCGCCGGTTGGGGAGGGTTGTGCGCGTCGCTGGCACTGCTCCTGGGGAGTCTGGCGTCGACGGAGGGGCAGGCGGTGGCGATCGGCGTGCTTGCCGGCAACGCGTTGGGGGCGTTGGGAGGCTGTTGGTGGCCGATCGAGATCGCCCCTCCCTGGATGCAGTCGCTGGCGATTTGCCTTCCTTCCGGCTGGGCGATGGACGCGATGCACCGGCTGATCAGCTTTGGTGCCGGTGCAGCGAGCGTGCTGCCGCACGTGCTGGTGCTCTTTACGGCTACCTTCCTCGTCGGCGCTGTCGCCGCACGACGCTTCCGTTTTCAGTAAAGTTGCAGGCAACACCGTGTGCGGTGACTTTAAAGTCGCAGGCACGCTCCCCTGTGCCGTTGCTTTGGGCGTAAACCCAAGCCCAAGCGTGGCAGAACCAGACGCGGTTCCCTGCGGCCCACGTCATCTTTGGCGTACTTCCCGCGCTACGCCTTGAGTTGCTCGTCGTGGCGCATGTGACTGGGGGGCTGATCGGCGCGATGCACGTTGGCCAACGCCAGTTTGGCACCGGCATGCTGCTCGACGTCGTTGTCTTCCCACTCGATCGAAACCGCGCCGCTAAAGCCGGCCCGGTTGAGCTCGACAAACAGCTCTTCGGTCGAGGTGGCGTCGCGTGCGGTGCCAGCCGTGACAAAATTCCAGCCGTTGTGCTTGTCGCCCATCGGCCGATGTCCGCCGAGGAGGCCGTTGCGGGTGTAACCGGCGATGACTTGCACCCCCTTGATGTGGGCGCAGTGGATGCGATGGCCGTACTCGCGAATGAAGTCGACGCCCGACACTCCCTGCCACTGCATGTGCGAGCAATCGAAATTGAATCCGGCCGCCTTTTCGAAACCGGCCGAGTCCAGCGCCTTAAGATACTCGCCGGCGCTGGTGATGTCGCCCATGGCTCGCTCGCTGGGGTGGCACTCGAGATCGAACGTCGTGCCATATTTCAGACAGGCCTGGAAGACGGGCGAGAACCGCTCGACGAGCAGTTCCAGGCTGACTTTGAACACGTCGGGGATCTCATGGCCGCCGATCGACTTGGGTAGGGGCGGAAAGAGGAACCAATGGCTCCAGCAATGCGCAGGCGACCCCACGAAACCCGATACGGGCACAACGCGGTCTTGTAGTTTGCCCAGATGATGAGCCAGCCTTACGGCGTTGACTAGCGCCGCTGTAGCCTGACGCTGCACCACCTGTCCCACTTCCGGCGGTACATAGAAGGGGTCGGTGCGTGGCGGCTGATTGCCGGCGGCTCGCCACTTGCCGTAGGCCTCGGCCGCTTCGCCCCCCAGGAACTGCACCGTTTTTGCGCTTGGCTCGTCGCCCAGCGCCTGTCCTTGCAGGTGGGCGGCGACGGAAAAGATTTCCAGGCCCCGTTTTTTGGCTTTCGCAACGCGTTCTTCGGCGTAGGCTTTGGCTCCCGCGTCGTCGCCGCAACGGGCGAGGTCAAGCTCCCAGCTCGCTTCTTCCCAGCCGTCAAAACCCGTTTTGGCGATCCAATCGAGCCACTGGTCTTCGGGGACGCTGCCGAACTGGCCCCGGACAAGACCTATCTGGTGGTAGGAATGCTTTCCTGAGCGATGTTGTTTCGTCTGCTGATGGCCCACAGGAACGGGATCTCCAGTTTTTTTCGATGGGGAGGGGCGCGGATGCGGTTGCCAGATTTGTTGGCAGCATCTTAGTCGTGGTTAGGGGGCGGTTCAAGCATCGTTCGGTTGAAAAGAGCCCATTCATCTGCGATACTCTTCATTTCGTTCGCCGGTCCGGCGCGAACCACAGGTTCGGCTTGGCTGTCGAGTAGAACGCCTGATCGGGGCGTGGCGCAGCCTGGCTAGCGCGCTTGACTGGGGGTCAAGAGGTCGCAGGTTCAAATCCTGTCGCCCCGACTTTTTTCGGAAAGAAGCCCTTCGACGAGAACGTCGAAGGGCTTTCTCATTGTGGGGACGAGAGTTGCGCCGTCGAGCGTGCAGTTCAAACACACGATTTCGAGGATGCGGCGTTTTGCATCGTAGTCGGCGGTAAGCCACTGCTGCCGAAGCGTTTGCGAAAGTTCAAACACTTTCGACGCCAGCTCCGCCGTTTCATCGTGCGAGCGGTCGAGCGCGTCGATTTGCAGCTTGACCCTGGCGAGCCGGTCGCGAATCTCCGTGCTCTTCTTTGCGAAGGTCTCCTGGTCGATGTCCTCGGACAGGCGCAAGTTAAGCAGCCGGTCTTGCTGCTGCACGTAGAGCGTTTCCTGACGGCCAAGCTCGGCTCGCTGGGCGCGGGCATCGGCCTGCGCGTCGCGCGTCTGTGACGCTAGCACCATGCGGAACCAATCCCGGACATCCTCGTTCTCGATGCGCATCTTGTCGAAGATCGCCAGCATCTGTTGGTCGAGATCGGCCTCCGGCACGCGAACGCGGGGATGCCCCGGCTTGTTGTACTTGGCGCAGCGGTAGTAGACGTAAGACCGGGGGCCGGCCTTCGTCATCTTCCTCTTGCATTCGCCCGTGATCGGGTGACCGCAGTGGCTACACGCCATGAACTCGCCGGCGTAAGGGAGCGCATGGCAGTGGTAGTTCTGCCCGCCAAGAAGCACTTGCACCCGCTCCCAGGTCGGCCGTTCGATGATCGGCTTATGCTTGCCGGGATACCATTGGCCTTTGTGGTGGATTTCGCCGATATAGGCGCGGTCCCGAAGGATGGCGTGAACCTTGCTGCGCGGGAATCTCGGCTCTGACCTGCGGAAGACCAGCCCTTCCGCATTCATCCGCTCGACCACACCGTCCAGCGTCTGATTATCGTAGGCGTAGAGATGGAAGATTCGCTTGACGTTGGCAGCTTGCTTTGCCTCGACCTCAATGACGCCTCGCCCGTCCCTGCGGACGTTGCGGTAGCCGTACGGCGCCAGGCCGATGAACCAGCCTTCGCGAACCCGGCGAGCCAGCCCTTCGCGGACATCGACCGATTGCTGCTCGGTGTAGAAGCTCGCCATGTTGGCGAGCGTCCGCCGCATCATGCGGCCGGCCGGCGTGCTCTCGGTCGGCTGCGAGACGGAAATGAACGGCAGGCCATATTCCGACTCCAGCCGCTCCAGTTCGACGTAATCGAACAGATTCCGCGCCGCGCGGTCGACCTTGTAGAACAGCAACGCATCGAGAGAGGCGGCGTGCTTCTTGGCATAGGCCACCAGTTCGCGGAACGTCTTGCGCTCGTCGGCTTTGCTCGCGGTTTCGGCGATGCGAAAGAGCTTGGCGATTTCCCCGCCGGCCTGCGTGGCGTAGCGCCGCAGGGCTTCCTCCTGCACTTCGAGGCTAAAGCCTTCCCGTTCCTGTTCCCGACTGCTGACCCGTGCCAACGCGACAAACTGTTTCATGGCAAAGACCCCGAAGAGAGCGCGTCGTACAAGCGACCCACGTTCAGGATCATTGTAACGGCTTCTTCGGGCGTGAGCACGGTGCGGTAGAAGGGCTGCCAGACCTCAATGGTCCGCCCGATCAATTCCGGGGTGATCCAGTCCGGCGTCCCGGCCGGAACGCCGGCCGGCCCAGCGCCGCCCGCGGCGACCTTGCCATTCGTGTTTCGGCTGCGTCGGGACATGCCTGGAGACCGCAAGCAAGGGATTGACGGCGAGCGCGCCCAGGAGCGCACGCTCTCGCCGCTCGGTAAAAGCGAACCGGACTTGGAGCGCAGCGCCTTTCAGGCGCGGCGCAGCAAGCCCTCTCTCTGGAAACGCACCCACTCTTCATGCGAAACGGCCCAGCCGGCGTGTTTGCCGCGGCCGCTTTGCTTCTTCACGGCTTCAATGCGGCCGCGCCGGCACCATTCGCGGCAGGTCAGCGGTGACCGGCCGGCGAGCCTTGCGAACTCCTCGACGGAGTACCACTCCTTGGCCACCGGCCGCAGGGCCAGGGCGGCGAGCATGGCCTCGATGCGTTCGAGTCTTTCCTCGACGGTCATACCGTATCTCATCTCTCGACGCCTCGGCCTTGATGATGCTGCGGCTCGCGTCCAGGCTCCGCGGCGCGGCTCAGGATTTCCTTGAAGCGTTCGGACAGCGGCGTCGACTCCGTCCGCCCGTCGTCCGGAAGCAGCCGCGCCAGGCTGCGAAACTCCAGCGCGTCACTGAGCACGGTCCGCAAGGCGGCTTCCGCCAGGGCGGCATCGCCGATGACCTCCCGGACGGAATCATGGAAGCGCTTGAACGGCACGTCATAGAGCGCAGCGTCGGCGGCGAGATATTCGAGCTTGCCCTGCGGCGACAAGTCCCTCCACAGCCGCCAACGGCCGTCGACCTCCTCGAAATAGTGGCCGCTGTTTCGATGGTTTTCGACCAACGCCCTGAACCCTTCCGACCGCTCTTTCGCGTTCATGCTTTACCTCAGATTTCTCGGCCGCCGCGCTCTTGCGCTTTGGATGTTTCCGGCGCTCTTGGTTCTTCCCGCAGAATCTGCGAGAGCGGCGACGGCTGTTGCTCGACCGCGGGCATCAAGGCCCCCTGCACGTAGGCGCCGCCCATATTGACCTGCCTCAAGTCGCAGCCCCGGAAGTCCGCCCCCGCCGCCTCCACCCCTTGCAGCTTGGCCCCGTACAGGTTGCTGTTGCGGAAGATCGCTGCGCGGATATCCGCGCCACGCAGGTCGATCCCCCGGCAGTTGGAATTCGAGAAATTCACGCCGCGGCAATCCGTCGCCCGCAAATCCGCGTTCTCCAGATCGATCCCTTCGAGATTCATGCCGCGAAGATCGGCCCCGCGCCAGTCGATGCGTGCCTTTGCTGTCGCCATGTGTCTCTCTCTTTGGCTGGCTTGGTGATGCGGCGGCCTTCGTAGCCGCCACGGATTACCTGTCCATGCCCCTGTCCAGCTCCGGGCCGACCGGTGGCTCGACTTCCGGAGCTTCGGCGGCCTGCTCGTGTTCGCGCTGAGGCTCCACCGGATTTTGCCCGGCACCGTATTGCACGTAGGCATTGCCGCCGAAGATGGCCGCCGCGAGCTCGGCGCTACCTTGCCTTCCCAGCCGTCCCGCCTCCGCCCCTACGTCATTCAAGATGTCGTCCAGCATTCCCATGATTCATCGACCTTTCGTTGCTGGGGACCACCCGGCAGCCCGTGCGGTCCGCTGTACTGTTCTTTGACCATCAACACACCGACCGTTATCGCGATCGCCACGATCAGCAGCGCGACGCAGTCCGCCGCGAGCTTGGCGTTGACCCAGAATCGCCGCCACCGGCTGGGCGGCCGCAGACGCTCCTCGTAGTAGCGCAGCAGCGTGGTGCGGAGCGGTGGCATACCGGGAGCGAAGATGATCGCCGTCCGGGGCGATAATGCCGCCACTTCCTCGGGCTTGAGAAGTCTTCTGGCCTGCTGCTGCCAGCCCTCGTTCCAGTTGTAGGAACGGGTGACACTTGCCTGCCCCTTTTCGTTCGATTGCGTCGACGTGCTGCCGCTCGTCCCGCCGTTGACCACGACGAGCGTCTCATCTCCCAAGCGGCTGCTCACATAGTCTGCGGTCTGCGGGTCGTTCACTCCGAAGAAGATCTGGGTCACGTTGGCAAGAAGTGTCTGATCGGCGCCGTCGGGCCAGCACTTCTTTAGTTGGCCTAAATCTTGGTAGTACAGTTGAAGCCTGATCCCCGCGCTGCGCCCGACGGTGAGCGCCGTCGCCAGCGGGTCCATTTTCCCGAGGGAACTGCCGGCTTCATCAATGACGAAGTGGATTTTCATTCTTCCTTCCCTCGGAGCGCCGTTCGCAGGAATGTTCCGGTCCACAGACGAAGCAACGGCGACAACGTCGCGACCCGGTCCGCCGGCAGGGCGCAATACACGTCCGTATCTCCATCCAGAATCTCCTTCGGATCGAACGAACTCGCCCGCGTCGAGGCAGCGATGGCGGGCGTCGAGAGGAAGCGCAGGAACCGGGCGATCGTTGACATCGTCGATGCCAGCTCCCTGTCCTTGAGATGCGTCAGGTTGCCGCCCATGCGCGAGAGCATCCCTGCCTGGGCCGACGATTCGATCATCAGCTTGATCGCCTTCTCGAATCGTTGTGGGCTGCTCATGATGTCGCAGACAGCCTGCAAGGATTTCTGGTCGCCTTCCCCATACTCGACGACCGTGGCGATCACGGCCGCGATGCCGGCCTCGGCGTTATCGAGGAAATGGACGCCGTCTCCCTTTTCTTCTCTTCGTTCGACGATCTCGGCAGCGACTTCCCGGCAGTCGTCGAGGGCGAAGGATGAGTTCTTGTCGATGAACTGCACCGGGTTCAGCGTCGCGGGCGTGTCCGTGGCGCAGTGGTAGGGGTCGATGATGTGCACTCTGCGGCCCATCTTGCGCCGCGCCTCGGCGGTCAGCCTGGCAAGCTCGCCGTTTTTCACGTCGAGCACAAAACATGGTTCCCTCGTCGTGAGGAGAAACGGGATAACGCACGACACGCCCTTACCCACGCCCGTGGGTGCAAATATCGCCGTATGGACAGCGTTCGACAGTCTCACCAACTCCGGCTTCCGCCGGTGGAACACGCCCACGAAACTCCGGCAGGCGGTCTTGGCATCCAGTCGCCAGTCGAGCAGGTTCTTAAGCGCCTCAACCACATCTCTGCGGCCATCAATCACTCGGCCGAGAATCAGGCCGCTGTCTGCGTCAAGCATCCCGGCCCGGCGCAGATCATTCACGCCAGCCCAGCGCGCCGAGCCCAGCGTGGTTCTCCGCACGCGCCGCTTGCTCGCTCTCCAGATACACACCACCAGCAGCCCGGCGCTGAGCGCCGGCGACATCTGCCCCACCATGACGGCGGAGCCGCCGACGAGCAGCACGGCCAGAATCAAAAACAGACGGCAGAGTGCCACGGGTTACCTCAGTTTTTTAGCCGGGTCTACCGGCACGCGCATCTCGTCAGCGATCGCTTCGTGGGCCGCGAGTCCGCGCTTGCACGTCTCGAAGATCTTCTCGAAGGCGGCGTGGTGTTCTTCGGGGGGCAGAAAGTTCTTGACGATGCGCAGAACGTCACAGGCCATCAGAAACGCCAATTCGTTGTTGGTTTTCCGGCTCATGGGCTGCCTCCTCCCTTCTTGCTCTTGTCCCGGAATACGGCTTGCGCCGTTTTGGAATCCAATCCGTCGTCACGGGCTTTCTTCATGGCTTTGAGCGCGGCCTGCGTGGCCTCGATGGCATCATCGAGGGTGATGCCCGGCCCGCTCACCTGCACGCTGGCGCCACTAGCCAGCGGCACTTTCAAGCGGCTGACTTTCGCGCCCGGAGCGCTGCCGTTCCGCTTCTTGCGACCCGCCTGCTCGATGGCGTCCCTTGACGCTCCCGAGAGCTTGAGGGCGAGCAACTCCGCCTGCGCGTTCTCCGGCAGCTTCGAGGCCGCGTAACAATCCGAAATGCCGGCCTTGCCCTCCTTCAGGGCCTCCTGCCACGCGGTGCTGCACTTCGACGGGCTTAAGATGCGCGTCAGGGACGACGGGTCTTTCTTCAACTGCCCGGCCAGGTCTTTCATCTGCCACGCGGGGTTCAGGCTCATGAGCTCGGCGCATGCCCGCCACTGCTCGTAGGCGGAAAGGTCCTCGCGCTGCATGTTCTCGGTCAGCTGAATCAACCGGATTTCCGTCTCCGAGAGCATCCGGTCCGTGATGATCGTCGGTAATTCGGTAAGGCTCCCCAGCGGGGCGGCCCGCAGCCGCCGTTCTCCGGCGAGCAGGGTTCCGTCTGGTTTGGCCAGGACCGGCACCAGTGGACCGTGCACTTTCAGAGACTCGCCAAGCTCTCGCAGTTTGGCTTCGTCGAACTGTTTCCGTGGCTGGTTCGGATCGACCTTGAACCAGTTCAGTGGCTTCATCTGTATTAACATGGCGTCCTGCTTCCTTGTGTGTCGTGTTAGTCTCTGCCCCACCGCCCGGCTCTTGGCTTGTCCCGTGCCAAAGTTAACGTTCAGCGTCTGACTTGCGGCCGGCGGTGCGCCGGCCAAAGTCAGGCGAACCGGCCCTCCTGCCCAGGGCCATGTTCGCCGTCATCTCTCAGTCGGCTTAATTTGGCTTCCGTTCGCGCCGCGCCTGCGTCACCGCTTTGACGACCCGAACGACGCTTCGGGTCTTCCACCCCCAGACGCCGGCTGCCAAGCCGGTGGCGATCACCGTAACGATGCTGAGCAGCATCCAGTCGGTGTTACGCGCGATGGCGCCCGGCACCTCGGCCAGCGGCTGGATCGCGGCTTCGGCGAGCGGCTGGATGAGCGCCTGGCCAACGCCTTCCGTGAGGCTCCGCGTGCCGTCGAGAAACTCGCCAGGGGAAGCGAGAAACGTGGCGAGCGTCGTGCCAACGGCGAGAGCACCCTTGTTCCGCCAGATGAAGTCGCACCCAGCATCGCCCCAACGCGCGACGACGGATACGAGCTCCGGTTCAAGCGCGCCCTCCTTGGCCAGCATGGCCAGCCGCCGCCCGTTCTGCGGCGTTACTTTCGCCAACGCTTCGACCCCCTCCTTGGCGAAACGCTCGACGACTTCCTCGCCTACCGTGCCGTGCTTCAAGAGGGCGGCGGCTGCGTCGTCGCCAAAGCGCGCGACGGCTTTCAACGAGGCCGCCCGCGTGACCAGAGGCGCCGCATCATCGCCGAAGCGACCGAGCAATCGTAACGCGACATCGGCATGCTCGCCGGCATCGCCCGCGAGCCGCGCGGCGCGCGGGCCGACCTTCTTCACCGCCGCGCCCACAATGTCGTCCCCGTACCGCGAGCCGAGCCGCACCAATTTGGCGGTCAGCTTCTCGGCACCTTCTTCCACAGCCTCCTTGCCAAATTTCTTCGCGACGACTTCCAGCGTCTCCTGGATGGCTTTGCTGGCGACGCCAGCCTGCACGGGAGTTGTTGCGGAGATAGATACCACCGCAACAAGAATCATCAACAACGTCCAACGCATAACCGACTCCTTGTGTAGAGCCCCTTTTGGAAAACGAAACGCAAGTCCAACTAGGGCAGCACCACCCGTTTGATCGCGGCGTTGCGCGCCTGACTGCGCCTGGCCGCATAGTCGTTCAGACGCGCGTAGAGCCCAGGGTTTTCGCCGTCGCCCTGGAGGATCAGCGCTTCCAGACGTGCCAGCGTGACGTTCAACTCCTGGCCTAAGGCGCCGGCAGGATCGAAGATCTCGTCGTACGCCCAACTCACGGCGGTATCGACAACGAGCGACAGGACTATCCCCGCGCCAAAGGTCACGGCGCCCGACGAGGCGCCCACGCCTAGAATGCCGGCCGAGGTGGCCAGCTTGATACTGGCTTCGGCCAGTACCTCGCCCGCCACCCAGGAAAGGATCTCGCGGCCCACCATACCGGGGGTGCCGGACTCGACGGCACGAACGGCCTGCTGGACCGCCGCGCGCATCGACTGTTCGACGGCCTGACGGTCGACCTCTGCCGAGAAGGCGCTCGCCGGGACGTTTTCGAGGTCGGCTTTTAGATTGACCAGGAGGGCTTGGTCGACCCGATTCAGATGGTCGAGGTATGCCTGAACCGCGTAACGAACCGTAGTTTCGAGCTGATCCGTTGCGAACACGCGGGCGGCGAACCGCTCTTCCAGGTACGCGCGGTGTTTGTTCCCCCCTACGAGAAAATCCTGAACGTAGCGCCACTTTGAATCGAAATTCAGGGCGTCTTCGGCGAACGCGCGGGTGCCGCGCTGCGCCTCCGCGAAGAACTCGTGGATCGGGGCGAGCTGCGGAGCGATGCCCGCCGCCTGCTGCTGGTCCGCCCACGCGAAGTGCTTCTCGATCACTTGGGCGACGCTGGGCGCGGGCACCATCTGAAAGTTGGCAACGGGCGGAACGTCGAACAACATCGATACGTCGTCGACCGCCCACCGGAGCCCAATCGCTGCGGCGATCCCCGTCGTCACGCCGGCCATCGTCAAAAAGAAACGACTTGTTCGTTTCATTCGTTTCACGTCACACCTCCGAATTGAAAAGGTTTGATCGCCGGCTACGCGCCGGCCTGAACACGCCCCCTCTCCAGTTCTCTGTGCTGCTGCCGCGCCCCACGAACGTCCATCGAGCGAATTCCCTCCTTTCCCGAAAAAGATGCCCGCCGATGCTCCGCGGCACTGGCGCTTGCGAGTTCTTTTCATGATTCTTGGAGTGTCGATCAGAAAAACAATTCTGATTCACTATGAATCACTCACAAGACGGTGATTCATATTGAAGCGCAAACGGATACTTGCATCGATGATCAGAAAGACCGCCGAGAAGGACCGACCGAAGTTCCGCCGGTTCGTGTGCTACGGCTTTTTTTGCTTCGCCAATGCGGCAGACTGCCGTTCGAAGTCGCGAATGAGCTGTATGGCGTGATGAGGCCCGCTGGCTAGTTGATAGCGACAGTAGAGTTCTACAAGCTCGTTCTTAAAGTCACCAATGCAGCATTCGATGCCCTGGACACCTGCGGCTTCAGCATATGCCTCAGTGGCTAGCATCCGCTCGTAATAGACCATCGCCGCGACCGTGTCTTCGCAGATATCCCTTGCATGGAAGAAGAACTTCGGTTGAGCATTCTCACCGTCTTCGATTCCAATGTCGAAAAGCTCCGGATGGATCTTCCGAAGTACGCCGACCGTAAGGCCATCGCTAGGAAATCGAATATTAGACAGATCTAGTGTCGGAAAGCGTCCACCCCCATGACTTCCGTTTCGCACCAGCGCAATCATGAGCCTCCACTCGATCGTCAGTGATGCGATAATCTGTGGCAGATATTAACAACATGTCAAGCTTTTTGTGTTCTGGACATGAGCCATGACAGATACCGACACGTTCTCTTCCACAAGTCCACACCTTCTTCCGTCAATCCGCACACCTCTTTGCCGTTGCCAACATATCGATACAGTTGCGGTTCACGTCCAAGGTACTTGGCGAAGTAGACCTTTAAAGCCGCCTGACAGCGGGAACCGGCGGAGGCGCTCCGCGGTACGCGAAATGGATAGCGGCCATCGCGCGGTTCCCCCCTAAGTCGTGAGCCGACCTTGCGCAACGATGGTGCGTCTTTTGAAAACTCCCCTTTGTCAAACTCGTGGCCAATCAATTTGAACACCCAGAACCACTTATGGATTTTCTCATCGCTCGGATTCAGAGAGGCGAACAACGGGTCATCGTAGTACGTCTCCTCGCCTCCGATATTGCAACCACTTCGCCCGTCGGTGCTATTGCTACGATTGCCGCCACACGTTCCCGCCGACTCATGGCCTAGCGACGGATCGTCGACGATCTCCATGTCCACGATCACTTGTCTATGAGAAGCGTCATCGGTCATCGCGTCGATCGGCAGATCGACGCGAATCACGAGAATCTGGCTGAGCAGAGGCTCACTTCTCCGTCTCATAAGCGTCACGAGTTCGGATTTCCTTGAAATCTGACGATGACGACGGACAGGCGGCCGGCTCGTCGGCCCAAATCAGGTCGGAGTTGCCCGTCTTCCGGGATGACCAAGGCTTGCCTGCACACGAAATCAACGACGATTCTCATGGGTTCGCTCTCGGCAATCCTTTAGATGGGCGATTTCCGGCTGTCCCGACCGGAATGTGGTTCGTGAGGTGAGTTGGCATAGGGTTCAACCGGCCAATACTTCGGTCTGGCGTACAAACGTCTGAACGCGCAGCAGGTCGAGTGGCCCACGTGTGGTCGGGTAAAATAAAGCAGGCAAGCTCCTATAAGCTCCACGCGCCACCTTTGTGGATTCATCCAAACGATCGAAAACACGGATCACCGTTCCGGTCTCTCCGGCGTCGGCAACGGATACCAAGGATCATCCGCCCCCTACATACAAGCTTAGGTGTTCGAGGGCCGGTGCTTACCCTCGCTTAAGAAAGCTGGGGATGAGCTCCCAAGGTTGGCTGGCAGGCAGCGGTGATTACATATTGAGTGACTGCTGGAGCTCGCGCTCAGCCAATGTCGCGATGAAGTCGTCGAGGCTGTCGAGTAACTGGTAGCCCGTGACCCGCTCGCGGCCCACCGCTCGGCAGCTAGAATCGGGCAAAACGGCAACTTTTGTTCGGCGATGCTGCTTCCGAGCTGCTTCCGACGGGGCGATTAAGAACACGCATCCCGTGCTTACCTTTGGCGTTCGACGACCGGCGGCCTGCGATGCCGGAAGTCCCTTGGAGCCAGCGCCTTACGTTCGCCGACGCGCGCCCCGTTTTCGTATCTGCCGTCAGACGGCAAATTGTTGCGATGTTAGGCGACGGCCGGCTATTTGCGCCATCAGGCGCATCTACCGAGTTCCCACAGCCAGGAAGCAGATGGTGTCGCATCATCCGCATCAAAACGAGGGTTCTCAGCCCGACTTTCGCTCCCGAGAACATCTCTCAAGGCCGGGAGCGAATCACCTAAAGCGTGCAGCGCCGGAGCTGATGCCTAGACCTGTGCTTACGAGCCAGTAAACGATCAAAGGGCCGAATCAGCAAAAATCGCTGAAAAATGAGGCGAAAGCGGGGGCGGACAGCGTTTGGGAACTTCGCGGGAAGCCGCCCGGAGTCGTCAGTGATTGGGCGATGCAATTCCTAAACAGGAACGCCAAGTGTAGGCGTCGTGTACCAGGCGGAAGGCTGCGACTCGCTCTGCACAATTGCTCGGGTTTCTATAGACAGCCTACCGACGAATGCCCTTTTTTTGACTCTCCTAGCGTCCCCACGACCTCGCGAGGGCTCCTCGTGGTGCCGACGCCGCCTCGTCGTGAGCATGTATTGACCAGACGATCGACGGTTTTTTCACCCTATCCGGGCCGGCTACTCATTGGGGATTCCGCGAAAAAACGCACGAACCAGGAAGCCCTCGCTTGGACCACATGTCCCAACCCAGCCATCGAGGCTGTTAAGTAATTTGGTACCTCGTGACACGGCATGGCCAAAGATTCTTGGTGCGCGCAGAACCCCACGTGACGCCGCTGAACGCCAAAGCAGAAAGAACCGCACGTGCCTGGAATGAACGCGACGGGGGCTACCAAAACACGCACGACATTTGCCCCCTTTGCCCTCGACGGTCCGCGGGCTCAGGAGGCTGCACGTCTTATAAAGCCAAGGCGTTAGAATCGGCGGAGTGGGCTCCACCCCGTCACCGGGCAAAATGTGCCACCAAACGCATCTGCCGAATGCGGTCACTCGACGCCTGTCTTGCCGCAACAAACAGCCGCGCGCGACTTCCAACACCGCGTCTAGGATTCCTTGCGGTGGCGACGCCGACGCCTGGGGGCAGCTTCGGAGATTGAATCAATGCGCCTGGCCGCGGATGAGCCACCGGCGTGAATGTGAGAACGCCTACCGGAGCTTCGCCAGAGCGTCCACCGCGGACTTGGCGGCTTCGACGCTGCCCAGCGCGACCACGAGCTTCTTTGCCGCGAGCAACGAGTCGAGTGAAAGCGTTCCCGACGCCGCGGTGGCCGGACGGCTGTGGGCCGCCTCCACCGGTTTGCGGCCGCGGCGCTTTCGGCGCATGCCCATGGCCCGGAGCGTCATCGACACCTGCGCCGATGAGACCGCGATCCCTTCGCCTGCCAGGGCCGCGATGACATCACGCGGACGCACCGGCTTCTTCATCGCTTTCGCGACCTGGCGGATGCGTTCGGCTTTGCTCGTCGCGGCGGAGCCGTTCGGCGCCGCAGGGGCAGCAGCGGCTTTCGGCGATGCCGATTTCTTCGGCTGTCGCGACTTGAGCTTGGCGACCAGCGATGCGGAAACCTTGATCTCCGTCCGCTTGAGGTTCGCGACGACTTCCTTCGCCGTCGCGTTCGGGTAGCTCGCCATGTACTTTTTCACGGCGTCGGATTTGCTCAACGAGGGGGCCGCGGCTTTCTTTGCCATTGTGCTCATACGCCTGGGTTGAATTGACCATCCCGCCCAACAGCAGGATAGGGAATGGAGTGCCGATGTTCAATGTAACTCTAGCTTTAGTAAGCGATGCGCGGCGACTGTTTTTTCCTGGCGGTGAGGTGGCCTTCGCACATGGCGGCCCCGGACGGCAGCCTGCCGCAAGGCCGGGCATCTTGCGGCGCCGCGCCCGGCGGTTAACGTAGCGGCATGAAGTGCCCGGCGTGCGGAGATCACGAGAATCAGCGGCGCATCGGCCGGATCAACGGCGTGCCGCACACCGCCTACCATTGCGAGGCGTGCGATGAGCTGTACGTCGCGATGGACCCGCCCGAAGACGAGGCCGTGGACCCAGAAGAGTGAGGCGCGCGTCGAGCCGGCCGCACGGGTTCAAGAGGCACTCCGCGGAATTTGCGTTCTCCCGACGCCCCGCGTAGACTGACGGGCATTGAACTCTCGTTATGTCATCCTGTAAGGAACCCATTCCGGCCGTAACAAGGCCGACAATTTGATAGACGCGCAAGCGTCAAGAACTGCTTTCCCTCAAAACCGCCAACTTGAGCGTTTCGCTCTTGCAGAAGAAGCAGTGCTTGGACCGCGCTCCCGGAAGGGAGCGTCGGCCAGGTGCTGTCTTCTGCGCCCCTTGGCGGGGGTTGAGGGAGCGGCCTTGGTTCGGCGCTCCTTGTTTTTTGGATCGCCGCGGTTGAGGCCGCTCCATCGTTGTCCCCGATGGTTGTCAGGAGCCTCCCGCCATGTCAGACGCGATCTCCGCTGCCGCCCGACGCGCCGGCCGCATGCCGATGGCCTGCGCGCGGAGGCTCCTGCGCCGTCATCGTTTGTTCTCCCTTTCCAATCGAGGTGCCTCCATGCAACGTCCCTTTGCCGTCTCCATTTTCTGCGCAGTGGTGCTCGCGGCCGCCACGCAGCGGCTCGATGCCGCGGTCGTCACCTATGCGTTCTCCGGGACGCTGAACAGCGCTACCGCTCAACTCAGCGGCGACCCATTCGCAAGTCCCTTGCCCGGCGCGGCCGGCGCAGATGGCAAGGGTGACCCGTTTACCGGCACGCTGTCTTTCGACGATCAAGCGTCGTTTTTCGACCATGCGTCCGGCGTCTACCGGTACCTGTGGTCTATCGGCACCGTCACCCTCGACATCGGCGGCTACCTCTACAGCTTCATCCGCTACGGCACCAACCCCGATGAGCAGTTCGTGGGCCTCTATAGCCCCGTCGCACCGAACGAACAGCTGTTCTCGTTGGACGGACAAGATGGCGATCCCGGCACAGGGGCGGACGGGGTCTCGCTCGGGCTCGTCGGCCAGACCGGCTTCCTGTCGTCATCGGACACGCTCGCCGGCCTCACGCTCGATACTTCGCTATTCATACCGGGGCCAGAGGCCAGCGGCGTGACCTTGGGCGGGACCTTCGGGCACAATCCGGACTCGTTCCAGATCGATGCCACCATCACGCAGCTGTCGCTGCAAACGCCGTCGACGCCGCCGTCGCCCGCCGTGCCGGAGCCGGCGACGCTGATCCTGTTCGGCCAGGCGATGCTGCTGGCGGGAGCGCGTCGCTGGCGCCGGCAGCCATGCCGCGATCGAAACCTCCCCGTTCGACGGATGTAAGGAGTCCGCCCATGCCGACCGATCGCCGGCCAGCACGTGAATCAATACTCCATCTTCAACAAGAGTCGTAAGGAGCGCTACCGATGAAAAGAAATGGAAAAGCCCTCTCTCTTCTTGTGATTGTCTCTGCGCTTGGCGCTGCCCAGGCCTTCCGATTCGCGGTTGCCCGGGCAGCGGATACCGCATTTTCGGCCGACATGAAGGGCTGGGGAGCCTTCCTGAGAGGGGCGGGTTCGTTCAACCTGAACACGGCCAAGGCAGCGCAGATCAACAGCGACGCCCTCATGCGATGGAAGCAGGACGTGCGAGCCGCCGCCGCCGAACAGCGATGGCTGCAAGCGCAGAGGGAAGCCGGGGCCAGGCAACAGATCGAGGAGGCGAGATACCGGCTCGCGATGCGGGAATACCAGCTTCGTGTCAACCCGACGCCGGCGGACATTCAAAACGGTCTCGCCCTTAACCTCCTCGTCGATGATCTGATGGACCCGGACATTCTGACCTCGGATTGGGTTACGAAGGCCGTTCCTCTGCCGGAAGGCATGTCGGTTAAGGATTTGATATTCGGCTTCGTGCCGGCAAGCGGCGCATCAAAGGCATCGAAAAAGCTGAGTCGCGGCGTGATCGCCCTGTCGCGGCTGGATGTCAAAGGCGAGAAATGGCCAACGGTCCTGAAGGATCATGCGCTCGATGCAGAACGAGCAGCGTATGAAGCTGCTTATGCGAAACTGCGCGATGAGCTTGTTTCTGATACGTTCGACCACAAGACGCTTATCGCATTCGATAAGTCGCTTTCCGCTCTGGCTGAAAAGGTAAAGACGGCGATCCCGAATACACGCGGATTCCGGGGCGAAGCGCAGAAGTACGTCACTGAACTGCGAGCCGCAACGCGCATGTTCGATGCGGAGACGGTCGATTACGCCAAAGAGATTCTCATAGACACCCAAAACCAAGACGCGCACACCGTCACGGAGTTGGTCAGCTTCATGCTCAAATATCGACTTCGGTTCGAGACTGCCGAGCGCAGCCCGATTAGTCGCGTCGCCTATGACCAGGTTTATAAGGCGATGCGGCAGCAAGCCGATGTGTTTGGTATCAAGCCGCCCGATCCGCCCGCCGCGCCAGGCGCAAACGATCGGTTTCCGGTCAAGATCCCCGATACCGATCGCGCGCGATCGTCGATTGACCTTTTGAAGCTTGTTGATCCGGCTCGCGACACCGTCAAGGGTCAATGGCAGCTGGAGGGTGGCTGCTTGTTATCAGGCCCTGGCTTGCAAAGTCGCGTGCACATGCCGCAGGACGTTCCGGAGCATTACCGTTTTACCGTCTCCGTTGCGCATGGGGCGCCAGGGCCAGGCAGAGCGATAACGCTCGGGCTGCCATTCGGCAAGGCTTACGCCATGTTGGCAATCGACGACACGATCGATCCTCACGCCGGTTTTCACTTGCTTGACGGCAAGGGCTTTGACATGAATGAAAGCCGCGTCAGTATTCCCGCTCAAGCCAATGGCGCCGCAACGACGGTTGCCTGCACCGTCTCCCCGCAACGCATTGTCGTCGAACTCGACGGAAAACGAATCATCGACTGGGGCGAAGGCGGCGGTCGTTTTACGATCGAGGATCGCTGGGCGCCGCGCGATCGCGCCAAGCTCTTTGTTGGTTCCGATCTGGCGGCGCGCTTCAGCAAGCTTGAGCTGGAGTCCCTGGAACCAGGCGCAAAAGTCGCGGCTCCGGCGCCAGCCGCAAGCGATCCGGCGTCACGATTCACGCTGAACTCCGTCTGGACCGACGGCGTCATCACCGTCACTGTCACCGAGCGCAAGCCAGCTACGTTTCGCGCGACCTGGAAGAACACGAAGACCAACGTTCACCGCATCGTGAGCGGCGCGGTACGCGGAAATCAGATCTCCTGGCTTGCCAAGGATGCTCACGTTACCAATGGCGACCAAGGTTTCGATTGGTTTGGGACCATCGACCACGGCAAGATCGACTTCACCGTTCGAAACCCCAATGGGGCCATGGCCAGGCATACGACGACATTGAAGCTCAAGGAGTAGACGCCGCTGCGACCACGAGGACCTGGTCGACCGGCAAACGGACTCACGTTGGGATGACAGGAGCTTTGAGCCGGCTCCGGCCGTTGCGTGCTGAGTGAGTAGCCGTGTCGAATCTCGACCAAAGCAAAGGGTCAAGTGAAACCGCGGATGGCGCCTCGCCGGCGGCGACCGCGTGCTTCCAGGCTCCGCTGACGCTGCGGTCGCATTCGCGACGGGCTGACGCCCCATTCCCGCCCGCTGGCGCGTCGGCCTTGCGGCCGCAAGCGGTCGCCTCCGGCGCCGACGCTTTGCTGCATTTTTGGGGGGAATTTCCCCCAGCCCGTCAAGGATACCCTTCGGCGGCGGGCGCGGCCTCCTCCCGATCTTCCTCCGCTGCGCTCCGTGCAGACCGGTGCCCTCCGAAGCCCGCCGTCCTTGACCGGCTTCCCCCTTTGATAAAGGTCTTCCGACCCCCGCGCTCTCCAAAAGAGCGTGGGGCTCTTTCCATTGCATTGCAAGAGGAGACAAGCTGTTTCGAAGGTTCCTTGGCGCCGACGAACCACGTTTAGCCGGATGGCTGCCCAAGTCGATCCTCAAACAACTTCATGCCCAATTTCCTGGCCCACTCCAGTCCGGCCCGCCGTTTGTCATCTGCCGCGCCCCGCTCATTCCGCTTCTCCAGGCACCACGACCAAAACCGGTACAATTCCGGCAGGTAAAACAACTCCCCGCGCTGCTCGGCATCGTTTGCGACCTTTGCAAATTGATCCAGCGCGTCCCGCTCCCGGCCCACCAGCGTCAACGCGACTGCCTCGTATGTCGTCCAAAGCGAATCGTACTCTTGCGATTTCCACTCCCTTCTAAGCGCGGTAAGCGAATCGCATAACTCCGTAGTGCTCTTCTCATCGCTGTCATCGCACGCGCCCTTTTCATTTCGCGTCCAGCAACGTGCTACGCCCGCGCAGGCGACAACTAAGTCATCGAAGATACACCACGGACTTCGGATGTCGTCGCGCACCTCGACCGACAGCTCACCGTCGATCGCCGCTTCAAAATCGCCGCGGAACAGCTGATAGAGCCTTGCGTACGACCGAGCTACGAGGGGCGTCGTATCGTCTTCTCGCGTGCCAGCGTAGCTTAGTGCGGCTTGCCTTATCGGGTCAGCAATGTCTGCATCACCGCGGAGTAGATGTGACAGCGCAAGAAAATTCTTTGCACAGACCCCGCCATCGTGACTGCCGAACATGTCGGAGTTGTCGTATTTGGCACCGCGTCTTGCTAACTCACATATGCGTCTCCCCTCTTCGCCGAATTCTATGCAGTCGCGAAGTTGGCCCATGCTGAACGATGCGACGCAGAGGATATGGTAGACCTCAAGTTGAAGACCGGCGTCCGGATGCGCGGCGACATTGACGCGGTTTCGCAGCGACGTCGCCCAGTCCATGGCCTCGGGCAGCCGACCGAACCGATGATGCCAGTTCCAGCACCGTCGGTGGAGCGCAAACAGCCAGTCGTCCTCGTGCTTTTCGTTCGTTGCCCCGAATCGTTCTCGCAGCCGTCGAGCTTGTTCGAGGCACTCCTTGGCCGCCGTTTTCGCTTGCTCAATCGAAGCGTCGTCGTTGACAGAAGCGATTCGATCTTCAGACACTGCGAGTCTATGGACGAGGATACGCAGCGCCAGGGAACGCATTCCGTGTTTATCATCGAGGCCAAATGCGCGGACAAGTTGGTTTGCTTTATCGAGACGCCGAATGGCCTCCTGCGGAGCGCCCGCATGCCGGGCCCTTGACCCTGCCAGGCACCACAGCTCAGCGAGGACCTTCGCATCGCTTTCCTCAAAAAACGCCTCCTTCTCAATTCCGTCGAGGAGTTCGCACACTCTGATTTTGCAACGAACGGTATCGACACCGTGTTCTCGAACGTTGTGCCGTAGTTCTCTGAGAAAGACCTGAAGCACCGCCCTGCGTTCTTCGGCCTGAACAGAGTCTCGCGTCTTTTCAAAGAAGTCGCTTGAACAAAACGATATCTCCCGGAACCTGCGTTTTTCCTCGCCAATGTCGCAAAGGTGGCCCGAATACCGCAGGACGCCTGCGTGTACGAGTTCGGTTAATGCTCGCCGAAACTCCCCGCGGTTGACTTCGGTCTTCTCCAGGATTGTCCGAAGCCACAATCGCAGAAATGCCACGCCTAGTATGGATGCAACGTGAAGTAACCTCTCGACACGCGGCACCTGTTCACGCAGCTTCTTCAAGCCTGGGTATGGATCGCAGTGCTCCGAGCTTTCAGACCAGTCATAGGGTAGGGTGTCATGAGGTATATCCCAATCTCGCGGCAGCCCGCAGAGCACGACGCTCAGTTTCGCGAGTTGCTTATCGGGGTCTTCTAATGCCTCCAAATGCCGGGCACGGGCGGATTCCGCGACCATCGTCAGAAGTCGCAGCGTGAGCTCGTCGGCGTGATGGGGATTGGCGACCACGATGCGTAGATCGCCCTTCAGGCCGATCAGCAGATCGTGGAGAACCTTAACGATGTCCTTAAAATCTCCATCCGACGTGCTTCCGACGAGCAAGCTCCTGAGTCGATTGATCCCCGAAATGTTCAGAGGCTTCTCGGTGCCACGTGCGTGCTTCGTTACTGGTTGCGTGGGAGCAGCCGGCAACCACACCGCGTAGCGATGCATGTCCGTGAGGAGGCCAAAGGTGCCGTCCGTGCAGTGGCCCTTGATCCAACTCTTGATGTGTGCGTCGGAGTACTCCCCGAGGTCAAGCAACTTGCGCAAGCTCTCAGTCACGGGGGTCAGCAGGTCGAATTGGCGATTGCGATCGCAGTGCCATACGAGGCAGCGCGATTCGATCGGACAGGAATAGGGCACGGAACTCAACGCTGCAAGCATTCCGTCTTGATCGGGCAGAATATCGACCACTACGATCGGTGCACACAAATTGCTCGCCAGATGGTAGTCGACGCGGTCGTCGATGCCGTTGACCAATGGCGCCACGCGGCTCCAGACGCGATGGACCGCTATACTGTCGATCGCACCCACCGATTCGCAATGGTACCAATGCTGGATGATCCGCTCGACGTTCGCGGTGACGAGAACGTGCGCTGGATATTCGTCGTCCAGAGCGCCATGAGCCTTCAAGAACTGGAAACGAGCGGGATTCTCTTTCAATGCCTCCCCCACCAGCTCCGAGACCTCCCTTTTCCGTAAGTTGAACTTTCTTGCGAGCTTGGCCGCCACAACATCCGCTCGCCGCTGGTCCTCGGCCGCGTCAGCCAGATGTCTGGCCAAACCGGAGGCCCGAACGATCGCTTCTGGCCATCCGACCCACTCGTTGAATTCCTGCCGAAGGCTGCGCACGGCGCAGAGGTCGACGGCGATCGTTGCTGACTGTTTCAGAGTTCTCTCGAGGCGAAGAGCAAAGTCGGTCGCCCTGACGACTTCTTTTCGCACCGAATGGTCGTCGCTCATCAGCAACGTTGCCGAAAAGCCGTCCGGATGGCTCTCCAGGTGCCAATCATTGGCCTCGATGCGTTCGCGGCTAGTTTCATCGCCGATCACCACGTTGCCGCCTGCATAAAACTCGTGCGCCCCATCGGCCGGTTCTTTGCGAGGGCGCGGTGCCGCCTGAGTTGCGCAAAACTCCCCTAGCGCCTCCGGCGGATCGTCGACTTCAAGCCCGCGAAACTCCTGCAAAAGCCGGGAGTGGACTTCCGGAGTCAACTTTCCTGGGAACCGGGCGTCAACCAGCAATGCCCAGCTTGGCTCGAAGTCGCGTGCTGCCGGTGCGCTGCTGGAGGTAGCGTTCTCGGAGGTTCGTTGCAACCAAACGACACTTACTGTCGAAAAACGGTCCGACGTTGCATCACCGGCAACGATTTCGAAATGCGGCCGATCATGGCCGTTGACTTGCAACCAATGAAACCACGCCTCTAGACGGAACCTCATTCGCGTGCGCGGCGAGTTGGTGTTTTTTTTGCCGTCGCCGCTGCGCACGTTCTGGAGCGTCTGCCCATCTTTTGCAGCATCTATCAGGTTGCCAAGTAGTTTCTGATCGAGGGTCCGGCTCGTTGTCTTGGCGGCGAACAGACTCCGAAACTCGTCTAACTTGTTCGCCTCAAGAAGCTCCGCGATTGCAGCCTTCTTGTCTTTAAGTTGCCTCTTGAACCTCTTGAATTCGTCCCTCTGTTGAGGAAAGGCCAGAAACACTTCCTGCTGTCCTTCCTTGATCACAGCAAGAAACTGAGGGCCGGCAACGTAATTGGCGGCTCCAGGCAACGGTGCGGGCATGCCATAACCCTCCGACAGATCGCGATCGAATAACACCATCTCTTCGATCCGCGCGAACACGAGCGGGCGAGGCAGTCCTTGCTAACAAAATCCCCCCTGAATTGCAAACAGATTACTGGCCAATAGGGTGGCGGCAGCCAAGTCCTTATTCATCGAAGTGAAATATGGGAGATCTGGGTTAAATGCACCGGCAGGACGTGTCGGCGGAATTCGACCGTCGCAGCCCGATGAGAATCGCTCTCGCATTTACCTTTAGGGAGGCAGCGATCTTGGGATGAGGGCCGATTTCGACCGTTTGAGCAAGACCGCTCTGAGACAGCTCCCACCCACCTACCGCGGAGTTGGGGCATCGCCGGCGTCGCGAGGCGCCGACGGCCTTCGAGAGGACGCGCGGCATTGGCCGCGATCCCCCGCAGTGTGCCCAGTAGCCGATCCTTCATTCGATTTAGTCTTCGTGGGGCCAAGAGCCAGCCGTCGCGAAACGAATGATGCCCGATAGTGCGATGGGCTTCTTCGTCCGTGTGAACACACTGCCATCCGGACTAGGCCGCGACGATTTCCCAAAATCGCATCCCGGTGTCCACCATGTCCAAAACTTTTTTGGGCGTAGCATCAAGGATCGAGACAACGTGACAAAAAAAATTGGTGAAGTTGTTTCGTTGTTGCCTACTCCCGCATAGCTATTGCTGCCAGGCATGCTCTCGGCGGGGGCGCTGGCGGTTGCAACAGACAAGCAACAGCCATCTGCGTCCAACGTCGGGCGCACTCACATTGAACGAGCTGTTATCGCTCGCCTAACGGTCGACGCACCCGACGAACTCCCAACACCAGTCGGTTCGTTGCTTCCTTGTTTCAGCGTGCGGAGGCAAAGCGAGTAGCCGTCCCGACTTTGGACGAGCGCTTCTCACGAAAGTGCCGCTGCTTGCCGCCAGGATCACTGCCCCCAAGAAATAGGAGTGGGATTCTCAGCCACGTTTCTTAAGCCATGAGGACAGCCATGAACCTGAAGACCTTCTTGCGGCTCACAGAGCGCAGAGCGGAGCTCGACCCCACGACCCACAGCGGCCAAGTTGACTACGTGCCGACGGCGGAATACAGCGCGATGGTCGACGCGGCCGTCAAGCGCGCGGTTGAACGCAGCGCCAGCCGCGCACGCCGTCTGCACCTTCTCTTTTCAACTCTCTTGATTGAGGTTCTGGTTACCGCGATCATCTCCCTGGCCGCTTATTGACGGGCGACTCATTTGCCCACGCCCGGCAAAAGACAAACCCATCCATGAAACGCAGCCCTCGGCCGTGCCGGAGCCGGCAACGCTGCTGCTGTTCGGCCAGGCGGTGTTGCTGATGGGAGCGGGTCGCTGGCGGCGGCAGGCGTGCCGAATCGAGGCTTCCCCTGTTCGACGGACGTAAGGAGGCCAGCCATGCCGACAGCCGGTGACTTGCAGGCCGTCAACGATCAGAAGGGACAAACCAAGCGGGCGCGCGGCGGTGGGCGGCGATCGAGGCCAACTGCCTCGGCCGCAAGGTTTTCTGATCGGGCGGCGAAACCGGAGCGGCTCGCACTCAGCGCCGCCTTGTGGCTCGTCAGCACCGCTCTTTTGCTGCGGGCCTGACGCGGCCGGTCATCGAAATCGCGGTCAGCATCGAAAGCGTGCTGAAGGAGGCGATCGACCAGCAGCCGATCGTCGACATTGGCCTCATACCGGTCGAGGGGGACCGACGGACGTGAGGTAAAGCTGTCAGCTTGTCCTTTCCTAACACAATTCTAACGTTCGAGGGTCTGGACAGCTAATCTTCGTTGACGATAATCTTTCCGCCAAAAAGTAATAGGAGTTGACGGCCCAACGAGTTAGGCCACATGCAAACCGACATGCCGATCTGATTAGGGTTCTTGGCCCCTCCGTTGGGTGATCGGGCGTGCGAAAGACAACAGTTGGGGCGAGCGGAGAGACGTTTTATGGCGAGTGAATTCGGGAAGCTCCGTCCAGTATCAGAGCTTCTGGATGATTGTCGGAGGGATGAAGCGAAGGTAAGACAACAGTTCGAGGAGTTGGCAAAACACCAGCGCCGCTACGGCGTCGAATGTGGAGCTTGGGCACGCTTTTTAGAAGATGCCGATAAGCTGCGCCGTTATGCCCTGGGTTGTCTGGAGCACTGTGCGGATGCGAACGTGGTACGCGAGGCAGAGGACCCGATGTCCCCTCTGTTCAAGGGCGGCAAGCTCGATGACGTTGAACGGATAGGGCGTAGGGCGTACGCGCGGTACAAGGTAGCCCTCATGACAGCGGAGGCTCAAAACGTTAAGGAATTGGTCGCAGTTAGTTTCACCGCCGAGCCGGCTGGGCGGTGAGCTGCGGTCAGTCGACCCGCCCAGGGGCACTGTTGACTGGGCGCGGCCCTAAGAACCGTCCTGCACGCTGCGAACGGCTCTTAATGTAAGGTAATGTCGTGTCCGAGGTTACGAACTTCGTCCGCCAACTCCGGATGCAGTTCCAGAAGCCTCTTCTTCATGCAAAATGCTGCCTGGGTCAAGACCGCCAGAAAGGCTGGGTCGTCTGGCTCCCATTTTTCACCGGCGCTGACAACCGTCTTGCTGAACTCTGCCAGGACATCGGTCAATTCGTCATCGAGCAGGACGCCCTCTTTGTGCTTGGCGAGAACATAGGTCTCGACCGCCTGATAACTGTGGAACCGTAGCATTCGCTTCCGTGCGTCCATTTGCCGCGGCATAATAGCGCACCTTTCCAATTAGTCAACCGGAATGTGTCTTAAGGTGGGTGATAATGTAACTTGTTGGATTTGCATTGCAACCCACCAACACGCATCAAAAGATGCAAGGACGAACGGACCGGTTGACGCCGGTTTACTGTTCGCATGTATACACTCAAGGGAGGCCACCGACGACACGGGTTTGCGGCGGGCCATAGCGGCTGAGGTGCCGGAAAGTCCCGCCGAAGAAGGACGTCACGAATGGATCACGAAGCGGAGGCCGTGCCTCATTTGGCCGTCGACGACCTCGAGCGCGTGTGAAAAGTTATCGAGGAAACCTGCGCGTTGCCTTCGCAGCGTCAACGCTGCAATCCCTTCGGTCGCCAGCATTGGCGACCACATCTTATCGAAAGCCACGACGACGAGATCCATGAGCCGCAGCCATCCGCGCGTCTCCGCGGCGTTGCCGCCGGCCTCGACCGCCTTCTTGATGACCTCGGAATAGTTTACGGCGGACATGGTCGCGCCGATGACAACGGGTTCGACGACTTCCCTTCCCGGTTCTTTGCGAAGCATCGCCAATAACGCTGAGGCGTCGAGCACGACCTCCCTCACGCGCCGCCGCGCCGCGCCGCTCCTTGAGCAGCTCCTCGGACAATATCCGCTCCGGCGGTGCCAGCTTGCAGAAATACTCCTGCGCGGCCTTCAGTGCCTGCTCCGGCGTCTCTATCCTGACCGTCTCGTCGTCTTTGACCAGCAGAACGGTATCGCCTTCATGCAGATCGAGCGCCGACCGCAGATCGGCGGCCAGGACGACTCGCCCCGAAGCATCGAGCTTCGAGCGGTAGACCTTCGGCTCTCCCCCTGCAACATTCTCCATAACGTCTGCCCTCGTCTTTACCCTTTAAGTCGGAGAGCGCCAAAATCTGAGCCAGATGTCGAAGCTTTTCCGGTGTGCCGCTATGACGAGAACCGGGCAAGAATTGCCGCGATGACGGCCACGCGGAGTTGCGGAGGATTTCTGTGAGAATGCAGTCACCGCAGGCGAAAAGCCCCGGAGAGCAATAGAATAAGGCGGGCATCGCAAAACTCTGCGAACGACCGAGGGGACCCTACGGATATGGGACACCGTTACCCGCAGCCGGATAACGAGCACGGATTCGAGCTCTTGTGCCTTCGGCTGTACCGCAAGCTCTGGAAGAACGAGCGACTGCAGCTCTACGCCAAACGCGGCGAGAAACAGGACGGGGTCGATATCTTCGATCCGCTCGGCCTGCGGCCCGTCCAGGCCGTTCAGTGCAAGTTTCATGAGGCGACGAAGGCGATCACTCCGTCCGAGATCAAAGGGGAAGTCGCCAAGGCAGAGCAAAGTCCCTTCGCCATCGAGCACTACGTCATCGCGACGACCGCAAAGAAGGGCCGAAGGGCACAAGACACTGTGGCCAGCCTGAATCAGCGGCCGGACAGGAAATTCACGGTCGAAATACATTTTTGGGAGGAGATTTGCCAATACGCAGGCGAATTCGGCCGCGTTCCGGCTGAATTCATTGTCTATGGGGAGAACCTCCTGGCGGGTGCTGGGGGAGCAAGTGAGACCGTTACGGCGAACGTGGCGATTTGGTCCAACTCCGGTAGCGAAGATGCGACCGGGCGATTTGGGGCGATTGAAACCCTAATCAGCGAGCGGCGACTTGACCTGGCGCGGTACGAGCTTGACAAACTGCCCGTCCGGGCCGCCCAGGCGCTGCCCGCAGCCGAGCGCTACATCCTTCTGCGACTTCGCGCGAAACTTGCCATGGCGAGCGGGGAATTTGAAAGCGCCGCGAAGCTGTTTCTTGAGGCGTATGCGGTATCGCCGGAGTTGGAACAGGCGAAGCAAAACCAGGTGCTGGCCTATTGGCTGCTTGGCGAATCCGACAAGGCGTCGGCTCGGGCGGCAGAGTACGTTGCCCAAGGCCTGACCTCTCCGGGGATGATCGCGCGTCTGATCGAGACTGCGACGACGCAGCAACGGCTGGACGAATTCATGCCCCTGGTCGATCCCCTCGTCGCGTCGGACGAGGACATCAATCTGGCACTCTGCCACCGCTACCTCGTATTCGGCGACTACGAAAGCGCCCGCCAGGCGGCCGAGAGAGCACTTCAGATCACGCCGGAGTCGCCGCATGGCCACTTGGCTGCCGCGATGTCGATCCATTCCGTTGCGCTGCATGGCGAAAGCAAGCAACGAATCGACGGGCTCAAACTGGCGATTGGGCATTATGATACGGCCGAACCCGCGGCGCGGGCGCAGCGTTTCGACCTCCTCGTGCCGGAAATCCTCGTCAACCGCGGGGCGGCCAAGGCGCTCATCGGAGACAGTTCCGGGGCGGCCAGTGATTTTCGTGCGGCGGCGCTCGCGAGGCACGCATCGGTCTATGCCGCGCGCGCCGTTGGGTTCTTTCTGCAGGAGGAGGACTACACCAGCGCCCGGGAACTGCTGGATCGCGTGGACCGAGCAACCAACGAGGGCAAGTATCTGACGCTGGTGGTAGAGCACCACATTGGCGATGCCTCCGAGAAGCGCCGATGTCTCGACGAAATGGCTTCGCTGGCGAATCAGGACTGGGATCGGGCGGTCGAATGCCGGTTCCAGTGCGTTCAGTGGGCCATCGAGTCGAAAGGCTTGCAATTGGCACGATCCTTCGTCACGTCACCGTTTGAGGAGCGGCACGCGTTTCAGGCGCATGTCATGCGCGCCTGGATCAGCGCCGAAGCAGATGACCACGAAGGCGCCAAGGAAGAAGCGGCCAAGGCGCTCGATACAAGCGTGCAAGCCGCCTACCCGCAGGAGCTTCGCGTTCTCGCACATATCCTCGTGACGATCGAAGAGGACGCCAGCGCGCTCGGCCTGCTTGAGCAGATCGCACGGCCCGGCGTATTCGATGACGACACGAAAAGGCTGCTCGCTTGTGCCCAGCGGCTCGATCGCCATGACCTTCTGCTCCGCCTGTGCCGAGAACTACGCGGGGCCGGCGTAGAAGATGACCGCTTAGCCACGCTCGAGTTGCAACTACTCGGCCTGTACGCTCCGAGAGACGCTTTTCAGCTCGCCGATGAGTTTGCGCGCACGAGCCCCGCACCGGCCTACTTCGTTGCTTTCCGGAATAGCATGGCGGTGCGGCTTGGCGAACTTGATAAGGTGAATCTTGAGCCGTCGCTGCTGCCAACGCCTGCACAGTTGGCGCCGGAAGAAGCTCACTTTGTGGTGATGCCCTTCGAGGCGACAGGACATCACGCGGAAGCGATGAAATTCCTTTATGCACAGCGGCGGCTCTACTTTGAAGACGAACATGCGCACGGCCGCTACATCCACTTCGCGATCACCTATGGGCATCTGACCGGCCTGCAAGAGCCACCGGAGTCGGTTCAGGTCGATTGTGCCGTCCTGCTGGACCTCGGTGGCGGAGAGCAACGCTGGGTCGTGATCGAAGACGACCAGCCGGTCGCCAGTCGGGACGAGTTTGGCTCCGACAGCGCACTTGCAATCGCCGTGCTTGGCAAGACGCCGGGCAGCGTCATTACGCTGCCGGGGAAACTCCTGCGCCCGCAGTCGGCGACGGTTCGCGACATCCAGACGAAATACGTCCGCGCCGCGCAAGACAGCATGCAGAACCTCGCCAAGCGCTTCCCCGACACGGCCATCTTGCAGCAGTTCCACGTCGGCGAGGGTGACGAGTTCGACCCAAGCGTCATCATCGAATCGCTCAAAGGGCGGCGGGAGCATGTCGAGCGATGCCTCAATGTGTATCGCGATCAGCCGTGCTCATTGTTTCTTTTGGCTCACGGCGTCGGCGCGACCGAACTCGAAGCGATGACGGCTCTCATTCGGCATCCCAAGGGCCTGGTGAAATGCAGCGAAGCCACTCCGGAGTCCTTCGATCGTGCCGCGCACGAGGGAATACCGTCGACAACCATCGTCCTCGACATATCGGCCATCATCACGCTAACGCTAGCCGACGGATGGCAATTCCTTGACCGCAAAAGGCGATACCTCGCGTCGCAGATGACCAGCGAGCTTCTTCACGGCTGGATTCATTCTTGCCGCGAAAAAACGGGTGAGGGAGGCGTGCTCACCCTCGACGATGCCGACCGGCCAGTGTTGATGCCAACGACTCAAGAAGCGCTCGCCGCACGGCTTGACGAACTTCGCAGCATGAGGAGGAATGTCGATGAACACTGCGAGGTCGCCTCGTCCGTCAGCCTGGCAGGCATGGATCCGGAGACGCGAACACTGTACGCCGAGGCTTTAGGCCTGCACAACATCGAGGCCATGAGCGTTGCGAAGGACTACAGTGCCGCGCTGTGGAGCGACGACATGATGGCCGGAACGATCGCCAAGGCGGATTTCAGCGTTTCTGCTATTTGGACACAGTTCGCCTTGCGATGCTTCTTAGATGCGAAGTCGCTGACGCTTGACGACTTCAACCTGATAAGCGCGAAGCTCGCCGCCTGGAATTACGTCAGCACCCTCTGGAACGCCGCGACGATCATGGCCGCTGGGCGAACGGCCGATTGGGACACGAATGCCTGGCCGTTCTCGCAGTGTCTTGGACTTATCGCCAAGTCCACCTTGCCCATTTCGGCAAACGCACGCATTGTGGTCGAGCTGCTACAACTGCTCAGGCGGTCGGACTGCAACGAGCTCAAGCAGAGCGCGGTGATTCACGCAACGCTCAATGCGCTAGACAGTGTCGCTGCCGCCCGCTGGATTCGGCGACGGGTCGGCCACCTCTTTGGCCTGGACGTTATCTCGGCCGCGTTCGTCCGCCGTGAGTTGCAGGCATGGCTTGAATTCCGCTCGTAACAGGTCTTAAAGCAGCGGACGCCTCGACTCGCCTTCCCGGCATATCCCACCCGGCAATTCATGCCTATTACCTAGCTGCCTACAGCCAGTCAGATGCTTGTTACATAGCTCTCAGAGCCACTTTCATAGAGACATCCGACACACACTGTGATAATATAATACTCAGTGAGGGGGCCTGCTATGTACGACATTCCAGAAACGGGGTTCTTGCGATTGCCAGACGTGCTAAGCGTCATTCCCCTTGGAAGAACAAGCTGGTGGAAAGGTGTGCGAACGGGCCGTTTTCCTAAGCCCGTGAAGCTGTCGGCGCGTTGCACGGCCTGGCGAGCAGAGGATATTCGTGAGTTAATCAAACACTTATCCGAGACCGCACCGACAGCATCGCCTTAGAAGCAACAACGGGACACTCGCTGCTAATCTATGCACACCGTCCTTGGGTGCAAATGTGGGTGAATGGCGATTCTGCTTCCAGTAAACGCGTTGTATATCCTGTGTTTAAGGCGATAGTGTGAATCCTCTCCACTCCGCCATTTATGTATGCGGCGCAGGTCGCGGAAGGCCGGCAAACTCACAGTCACAGCCGACGACACGGAAAAGTACGACGGCGAGCGTCCGCGAGTAGTTGTTGACATTCGCGTCAAAGTGTGGGTGAAATAGCGGGTGAAAGGAATCGCATCGAGGATTTTCACCCACACTATGACGAGACTCACGGAAATAGCGGTTAAGAGCGCGAAACCTGCCCCCGGCATCCGGAAGCTGAGTGACGGCAATGGTCTCGTCTTGCTCATCTACCCGAACGGCAGCAAATACTGGGCATACAGATACCGCTACCTTGGCAAGGAAAAATCCCTCTCGCTTGGAGTGTATCCCGAAGTCACGCTGTCTGCGGCGCGGGGGAAACTGGCAGAGGCGCGGAAGCTTGTGGCTGACGGACAAGACCCCTCGGAGGCCCGCAAGGCGGTCAAACGTCAGGCCGCCATGTCGGCCGAGAACAGCTTTGAAGCCATCGGGCGCGAATGGATAGCCATGAAAAGCCATACCTGGACGCCGCGATATGCCCGATTCGTTGTCAGCCGGCTAGAAAAAGACATTTTCCCGAATATCGGCGGTCGGCCGGTTAAGGACATTAGTGCCCCTGAATTGTTATCGGTTGTCCGGATCACGGAGAGACGGGGCGCATCGGAACTCGCGCATCGCGTTCTCAATTGCTGCGGGCAGATTTTTATGTACGGGATTGCCACCGGCCGCGCTGACCGCAATCCCGCCAATGACCTCCAGGGCGCCCTGAAGCCTCACGTCAAGAAGCACTTCGCCCACCTTAAGCCGGTCGACCTGCCAGAGTTTCTTGGCCGGTTAGCGAAGTATGACGGACACCCCCAGACCAAGCTGGCAGTCATGTTGCTGCTGCTAACCTTTGTGCGCACGGCCGAGTTGCGCGGCGCGACATGGAACGAAATCGACTTTGACAAAGCGGAGTGGCGTATCCCTGCTGAGCGCATGAAGATGCGCCGCGACCACATCGTTCCCCTATCCAGGCAAGCCGTCGCAGCAATAAAGGAGTTGCAGCGCCTCAATGGCCAATGGACGTACTTGTTCCCGAACCCTTATAAGCCGTTCAAGCACATGAGCGAGAATGCCGTGCTCTATGCCCTTTACCGAATGGGCTATCACAGCCGAGCGACAGGCCACGGCTTCCGGCACACGGCGTCGACGATCCTCAATGAGAGCGGCCTCTTCAGCGGCGACGCCATCGAACGTCAGCTCGCCCATGTCCACGGCAACACGGTGCGGGCGACCTACAACCACGCCCAGTACCTGCCGGAGCGCCGGAAGATGATGCAATGGTGGGCCGATTACCTGGACAAGGCTGCGAAGAAGAAAGAAAAACGCCGTCTCCAGTCCACGCCGTCGTGAATGGAAAAGGAACGGTTCATCCCCGCGGGTCCCGCGCTTGCCTGCGCGCTGCCCTGGCTCTCGCGGCAGGCCGACAGACTGCCGCCTGCCTCGCCACGCGAGCATCTGTTCTCGGCCGGCCATGCTCTCCGCTCGGCGGCGCTCCCGCGAGGGCTGAAGCCGAGATTGTTGCTTGCGATTCCAGCAAACCGATGACCGCCCGACGTTCGTCAATAGCCTTGTTGGGCCCATTGATTCGGGGCAGCCGCCCCCTCACAATACGGGAGGTACCAGAACCGAATCCTCGCCTGCCGCAGGTAACAGCCAGCGTAACGACCAAGAATCCGATGAGTTACTTGAATATTCCTCGTTTTCACTTCGCCGGCCGGTTCCAGGCCGATCCGTCGACGGTGAACAACAATGATGCCAATTTTGACCCGACCGTTGCCTTCACCGAAGCGCCCGCGAACCCGGGCGATCCCACGAACACGTCCGTCTATTGGAATCCGAACGGCACGCATAACTGGGAGTTGGTCGGTTGCGCCGTGCGCGGCGCCGCCGACGGCCGCGGCCCGTTTGCCGACCCAAGCCTTGACGCGATCATCGGCGCCGAGGTTTGCTCATCCGGCGACTATCCCGCAAAGCTCGTCGACCTCGATCCCGACAACCAGCAGGTCTCACAGATTTGGGGGCTGGAGATAGAGGTCCGCATCCCCGATCCGAAGGACGCGAGCCAAACGCTGGCGTCCGTGACGGGAGTAATGCCGCCGACGGCGTTCGGCGATCTTTGGAGTCGGGCGACGAATGCCCCCCGTCCTGGCATGCCTACGATGAGCGCGGCGTTCCAAGCCGTGCTCATAAACGTCAAGTGGGCAAATCCCGGCGCCTCACCGCTGCTGGCCGCCTTGCAGCAGGTCAGCCCGACGAGCCTTTCCATCCGATTCGTGGTCGACAGCTATCAGCCCAGTGCCAAGCAATCCAATTTCACGTACGGCCGTGTCGTCGGCACGATTGGGCCGGCGCTATCCGGCGATGCGCCGCGATCCACTCCGAGGAGGCTTGCGCCCGTCTATTCGACGCCCGCGGGCAATGGTGCGTATCTGTCGATTCTGAGCACGTACGGGCCGGCCGGCGCGCTATGGGACGCGGGACGCAAGAGGCTCGTGCTCGACTTGGGAAACTGCGTTCCGACCGTGTGGTCGCTTCCAGGCGCCGGCCCTTCGGTTCCCGTTGCCGGCTGGCCCGCCGTGACCTGTTCGCTGCAGCTCAGCTGCGGCACGGAAGTCATCGGGTGGCTGTCACCCCTTGAAATGAAATCCGGGGCGGGGCCGTTGTCCACCGGCGCTAGCGCCGCGCTGCACGGACACATTGCCTTCGACACCGCTACCTATCTCACCTACGCCGGCATCGTGGAAACCGCGGTGCCGGACTCGCAAATATCATTGGTGCTCAGATCGCCGCTGACCTTGACGAACGTAGACGCTGGCCAGATCGCCGTGCAGGAAGACCCGGCCGGACGCTATGTCGATGTGGATCAGCCGTTTCTCCGCCTCAACCCGGGCGACTCCGCCGACGTCACGCTCCGCGCGACGAAACTTGGCCAACCCTGGGCCGGCGTCACGCTGCCCGTGGATCTCCAGCCGGTGGCGCCCGCGGCCAATGGCGGGCCGTGGAATAACAATGACCCGCCGGCAGCCTTGATGCTGTCAGCGGCCGCCGTGGTCACCGGCGCGGACGGGACGGCGACGTTAAAGCTGACTGCCGGGGATCCGGGGACGCCGCGCCTGTATCGGGACGGCCAGGCCGGACCTGACGGCCAAATCTATGCTGTTACGAGCCTCAGGCCGATACCCGGGCAGCCGCCGCAACTGGCGCCCGTGTTATGGCCCAGCGTCGGGCAGGTCTTCTTGTTCCCGGGCGCGCCGATCAACGTGCTCGTCTTCAGCCGTTTTGCGATGCCGGCCCAGCCCAACTGGGATGACCATGTCGGCCCCATCTTGAGCCTCTACGCCCGGCTGTATCCCTATATGAAAGGCATCATTGATCTCGCCGACTACGCCACGGTGACACAAAACGCTGAGGATATCCAGGCCGTATTGAACCTCCCGGTGGAAAGTCCGCATTACATGCCCATCGTCCGCGATTTATCGGCGGACAAGCTCGCGATGATCAACCGCTGGTTCGAAAACGGCATGCCCAAATCGCGCGCCGCCAGCCACGTCATTACCTGACTAACCCCAGGGTTTACTCTGCGTTTTCACTCCGACCATGCCTACTCATATCCTTCGGCCCGCGTTTTCCTGGCGCCTGCTCTGTGTCATCGCCCTGCTGCCGCCCATGTGGCGCACGGCGCCTACCCTTGCGGCGGAGGCGCCGGCAGCCGCCGCTGAAAACGCGCCGACGCTGCCCTTCACACTGGAGGTCGTTGAGGTACCCGACTCGGCGATGCCGGCCATCCATTCTTTTTGCTCGGCCAGCGCCGACGGCAAGTGGCTCCTCTTGTGCGGCCGTATCGGCGGGCTGCATGGCTTTGGTCCGGGAAACGACAATTTCCCGCGTTCGACGGCCAACACCAAGGCCTACGTCATCGACCCCGGAGCGAATCGGCTCGTCGGTTCGATCGACCTCGTCGCGCATCTGCCGCCACACCTGGCCGGACCGCTCACCGCGACCAATTCGGAATTCACGCAGGTCGGCGGCGACCTTTTCATCGTCGGCGGCTACGGGCAGGATTTGAAAACGCAATCCATTACGACCTTCGGCACGATCACCAAAGTGAACGTCCCCGCCCTCATTAAAGCGATCGCCGCGCCGGGGACACCGATCGCGCGCTGCTTCACCCAGGGTCCTCCCGACAACCGGCTAAAAGTCACCGGCGGTGGACTGAAGGCCTGGAAAGGAACCTTCTTCCTCGTTTTCGGGCAGGACTTCTCAGGCCGTTATTCGGTGCAGAATCGCGATTACAACAGGGCCGGCGGCCAATTCCAGAAATATACCGAGAAGGTGCGCGTGTTTACGTTAAACGCCGACCTCTCAATAAACACGTTCGACGAGATCGACGGCGGCTACGATCCTGATTTGCCTTATCACCGCCGCGACCTCAATCTCGTTGATGTCATCGAGGCAGACAGCATGACGCCGGCGGCCACGCTGTACGGAGGCGTCTTCAAGGCCGGCCAGGTAGCCGGCCATGTCATGCCCATCGACCTTGCGTATGCGTCAGCGCCGGCGGCCCTTGCGGTTCGCTCCGGTTTCAAGCAAGCGATGAACATTTACGATTGCGCCAATGTCACGATTTTCGACAAGGCCAGCGCCAGTTCCTTTACCTCATTCTTCGGCGGCATCAGCCAGTACCGTTACGAACGTGACTCCAATACTTTAGTCCAGGATGCGATCGACCTCGCCCGCGGGGTCGACGGGCTGCCTTTTACCGACACGGTTACCACCATTCAGCGTCAACCAGCCGGCGTTGCTTTCGCCCAGTTCATTCATCCCGACATCCATCCCGGCCTCATTGGCACCGACGCCCAGTTCCTCGGCCATCCGGCCCTGCGCAAGGCTGGTCAAGTCTTCGATAACGGGGTGATTGATCTCGCACGCCTCAACCGTCGCACGTTGGTCGGTCACCTCGTGGGCGGCATCGAGTCCAAGGGCCCCTACAGCGGGCTGATCACGAGCCCGCCAAGTACCGTGGCAAGCCGGAGGCTGTTCGAAGTATGGATCAGCCCCGAACCGTCGCAGGTCATTAGCATGCCTCCACTGCCTTTGATGCCAACTCCATATCCGTCGACCAAAGCCTCTACGCGCCTGCCGGACAGCGCAGCCGCGAAGATATCCAGGAGCGACGGCCACCGCCGATGTTGCCCCTGGCCGCGCGACCGTTCGGCGCTGATTATCACGAGAATCTTCCGGACTATTCGCCAGGCGCGATAACTACCCATCCGGGGAATTCTCGCCGGTCGGCCAAGCGACGCTGGGCAATTCATTCCCGCGCTTGCCTGCGCGCTGCCCTGGCCTTCGCGCAGCGCTTGTTGTCGGTTCGCCATGCTCTCCGCCCGGCGGCGCTTCCGCAAGGGCTTAACAGTCTGTTGAAATATTCAAAAACCGTGAAAACACCATCGCTTTTTACGGCGTTTTTGCACCCTCTTTGATGCGTTTCCGAATATTTCAACAGACTGTTAAGCGTGCTGTGTTTCCCGGCTGTCTCCTAATCGTCACTTACCCACCTCGCTGTTCCCCGCCTTGCCCTCGAGTACGAATCACCTTCAAGGTTTGCCGGAAATATCTGCGTACAGAACCATCTCGACAAAAAGTACGCCGACCGCAACCACTTCTACCCAAAAAATGATCCTCGCGCCCGGGTGTGGGTCTTGCGCTGACATCCAGTACAGACTCAATGCCGCCGCACTTGATCCCACGAAGGTCACCTCGTCTACCACCAACTGTTCGATTTTTCGTCGGCGCCTCCTCGGATCGCTACGGTGCGCAACTTCCCATCCGAACAGCTCGCCTCTTGCCGCCGGCACGCGCGCCTCACGCACTGTCGACGCTACTGAGCGTCGTATATATCGTCCTATCGCAGACACCTTTTCGTCATTGACCAAATAGGTCCACCCTAACACAATACCCAACCACGGGATCGCGAGAAGCAGATCGCTGTTCGACCCACTAGACAGATAGTACGATGCCACAACGCCTGATGATGCCAAGACAACATAAATCAGATTATCTCGATGCCCAATTCGGGCGATTTGCTCATCCTTCAGCTTTTCATATTCTCGAAGCTTGATCTCGAGCTCGTCGTCTGTCATTCTTGTACTCCCCGTCATCACCCCATCATTCTCGGAAGCATTTGCATCCTTCATGCCATATCACTCCGCAACAAGAAAACACGAAGCCTACTAACCAAACCGTGGCAGCTCCTGTCCGACAAGTTCCTGAATAAGCTCATCGTCCCGCAAATCCATTCGCCACAATGCCGCCGCTTCTTCGATTTCTTCGTATACTTCTTTCGCGCGCGCGCCTAGCTTTTCCAGGTCTGCAACGCTACATATCTTATTATCCGCCAATACCTTCTCTAGCCTCGCGTTTGTCTTCGCCATTGCTAAAAACAAGCCAAGTCGTAGTATCAGATGCGCGCGATCTGCCAAAAACCCGCGAAGGTGGCCTTCCTCGGCGATCCCAATTACAACCACGTCTTCCGGTAGGTCACCTTTTGCGTAATGCAATCGCCCATTTGTCACACCATCCCGAGGTGCATTGTCATCATACTTGATCCGCTTCGCGAGTCGGATTTGCTTGATCCTGTACCTCTCTACCAACGATTTGCTTCCGGCCCTCTCCCCGAGGTCAACCGTTAGCCGGGCTAGCGCTTCCCGAAATTCTTTGTAGCCGCTCTGGTCCGCGCGAAGCGTAACACCGGTTAGGTGCAATACCTCCGCGGTTGTCTGCGGAAACATCAGACGAAGCAAATCCGCCCATCTCTTGCGACTGTCTGAATCGCGGGGCCTTACTAGACCTGGCACCCACTTCAACATTGGAACGCCTTTTACCATCCTAATCTCACCACCAACACATAACGATGCAAAGTCCTCGCACATAGCCCTAACATCATCCACCCGGATATTACATGTCACACCTCCCTTCCCCTGAATCGGCTGCAGCCCTATAACATCCCCGCCTTCAAGATCGGCAAAGTATCGCACGTCCCCGACGGCATCATATTCCAGGAGGGCAAAATCTCCTTTCAACCATCTGCCTACCTCATCTCGGTTCGCCAACATCTCGTTGTCTAGTAGTAGCTCATAGTGCTCCTTCGAGCACACAAACGTGTTGGGAAAGTGCTTTGCATGGTAGTCGAGGCGCGCCGCATGCTGATGCGCCGCGCGCGGCGTCGAAAACACGAATGTGCGCATCACGTCCGGATTGCTCGGTTTTCCACCTGCATGGTTAGCAATATATGTGCTCACCGTCTGCGTTGGCGCCGACATCCAAAATGTCGATACGTTGTCGAGGCTAAATGCGAATATTTTCGTCGCGGGACCGAAAATGCCTTTTGCGCGAATCAGGAATTGTTGGCTGCCTCCAATCTCCGCCCGATATGCCTGGCCTTTACGTGCGGTTCCTACGGCTGCCATCGCTATATCGCTAATTTCGTCGACCGCCGCTCGACGAATAGCATCTGCCGTCGCTCGCAAAAACGGTGCGCTCTCGTTGTAGCTCTCTAGGAAGCATTCAAGTGCGCGGCGTGTTTTCGTGGCAAAGAGCTCCTTCGGGTCGGCCCTAGGTCGGTACTCCGCAAGCCGCGATCCCAAGGATTCTGATAGCAGCTCAATTGTGCATACCGCCGCCGCCGATGCTGCGTACTCCCGCCATTTGTCCTTGTTCGGATTGCTATCCGACATTCCGGCATCTCCGTAATCGGACACTCCTTTTAAAAAAAGAAAGCTATTGTGCTCGGGATCTTGAGCCAAGACTGCCGCGACGCCCGCAGCTTCCATTTCGAAGGCAACGAGGTCGCGATCTGGAGTCTCATCGATTAACGCGCGCCTTCTATCCGGGTCGGCCAGGACGGAGCTGCCGCTCAACACGGCACCAGTTGTAGTCTTCGGGAGCGCACGGTTACCATCGGGACGCACGGCATCGACGCGCCGATGCCATGTCGAGGCCCGCTTCCACTCGTCGATGCTACCAAGGAGGACGGGTTCACAATTAAACGGCCTGAAGTTCGCTTGTGGGCCGGATGTGGTGTCTTTCCGAAGCACGTAGTCGTAAATTCGGGTGCCGATAACTACACTTCCTAACTCAGGGGCATCGCAATGCTCTGGATTACCTGCCGCGATTCCCACAAGGATTGTAATTGTCGGCGAGATGTCGATGGTCATATGAGATGTGCCGACAGCCGCCGCAATGGGCCCGACATTAAGAAGAGGGCATGTGGCGACTCGGATTGTTGTTCCGGTGTTAACCGGTAGCGTATACACCTCGTAACGCCGCCCCTTTTCTCCTGAATACGAGAGTGGCAAGTCGCAACGCTTCTTAAGTTCGCGAGTGATGGCCTCCTTTTCTTCGGCGAGAGCGTTTAGAATCGCCACGTCTACCTTCATTGGAGTTCTCCGGGCCAGTGGCCAAAGTCAGACGAGTGAGTACAGCGTGGGAGCGGTCGGCGGAAGTGCGATGGATTTAGTAGGCGTCAGTAACCTAAGGTCGCGCTAGGCGAGCATGTAGTACGAAGCCGCTGTAAGAGCTGCACCGCTTGTTGCTCAAGTGATATATCAGCGCGCGCATCACAAGTACCTGAAAACGTGGCCTGGTTGTATACAGCCCATCGAGAATTGTCTGGCGTTAGCTTGATAAAGGCAACATGCTCACGTACCAGGCAATCGCCGATTGAAAGAGTATTGGCCGCCAAGCTAGCAATTAGCTCGGCGTCATCAAGACAAACTGTCACCGCGTGAGGAGTACAAGCGTCATGTTGCGCCGTCGCTAGTTCCGGAAGGGCGGCTGCGAGGCGCCGCCATGTAGGTTGCCAAAGCACGGCCATTGAGCTGAGACGTGTGCGTAAATGGTCCCGCACGGATGCGGGATTGCGCACTTGGTCATCTATTGGGATACGAATGTCTCGTGGATCAATCAACGGGGTTTTGGCCGCGAGGAAGCCGCGATTGTGCTTCGTGAACGCATAGATGAAACCATATGCATCGGTGCATCCAAAATCCCAGAAATGATTATTCCAGTTGAAACGGTAGACGGCTGGAAGTTCCGATTCGCGTCCGCGTCGGAAGTGGTTGTAATCTGACTCGCTGATGTCATGCACAGCCATGTCTGCAAGATCATCGAGTCGCAGCATGGGACCTCCTTGTCCGTCTTGATTGTGCGGCACAGGATACACGTTGCGTGAGATTGTGCAAGTAGTTTGTTGAAGAGCGAGCAGCATGAATCGTATTTGTGTTGGAGTGTGGTCCGTGGACGACCGAGTGAATGGGCTCGCGGAGTCGGATAGAGAGGGCGAAAACAGTAATATACTGACAAATAAGGATTCTGTAAGGAACGAGGCGATGGCGCCATCGGAGCGGTTGTGGAAGACCGGCCCGAATTTGGCGCTTAGCATAGCAGGGGGGGAGTGGTGCACGCAAGACGGAGGGTTGAAAGTGTGGGTTTGGGTGGCTTGGCCGAAAGGAGAGTTGGGCGGAAAGCCGCAGGGGGCTTGCGATCAATCGAGAGGCCGTTCCGCCGTGCTGCCGCGAGGCTAGTGCTGTCGCGTGGAGTATTCGCCGCGTGGGCTTTGTGAGCGAAGGCGTTGCTCATTTCGACCCGTCGTTGCTGGGCGGGCGGGGCAGGAGTCAGGCCAGAAGGGTTTTGGTTTTTGTTTGGGCTTGCGCGGCATTCTCAGCACGGCGGGTCAAGGGCATCGTCTGCAATCCCTGCCGTCGGGAAAAAGACCGCTCGTGTTCTCCGTCATCAGCTTGGCCCCTCCGGTCGGACTGAGTAGCCGCGCAGGAAGGCCGGGGCGTGTTGGCTGAGCCATTCCCGGCGGGCGGCGTGGGATTCGAGCTCGACGACTTCGATGGTGTCGATCGTGGGACCGCTGTCGCCGACCGCCGCGATTTCGTCGTCGCTCATCTCGCGGATCCATAGGACGCGGTGCCGCTGCAGCCCGGCGTGCGTCAGGTTGATCGCGCCTTCGCCGAGCGGCTTGGCGAGATTGCTGCCTTTGATCAGCACGAAATGCACCACATCCGAATTGAATTGCAGCAGCAGCCCTTCCGACGGATTGTATTGCCACGGACCCATCGACCGGTACGGAAACCACATGCTGTTGCCGTCGCGGAACCGGAATTCCACGGCTGCGGACTGGTCGCGCAGTCCGCGAAGGTAACCAAATGCCTCGCACGACGCTTCTTCGCCGTCCGTGTCGTTGGACTGCAAGAGTCCGGTCAAGCCCGCCGCGGCGCCGGCGCGTTTCAAGCGATCCTGATGCGTGCTGTCATCCGGCATGGTCCAATCCTTGCTGCGGACTCATGGCATCCCGCTCCGCCCCGGACGCGGAACGTTCATTCTCAAAGGCCAGCCGCTTCAACCGCTCCCGCCGCTCATGCTCCTGCCTGGCCGATTCGGATAGCTCGGTGGCCGACAGGGGCTCGTCCTCCCGGGCGGCCGCTTTCAGCAGTTCAACGCGGTCGTCCGTGAACAGCATCGCCTGCTCGCGGCCGCGGGTCAGCGCCACATAGGCCGTCCGCTCGTTGGTGGCCGGCAGCGACTCGCTGGCGATGGCGACGAACACTTTATCCACCGTCGCCCCCTGGCTGGCGTGGCTGGTCGTGCAGTAGCCATAGGTGAAGTGGCCGAAATCCCGGTCAATGACCCAGCCGTGATCGACGACGATGTCGCCCGTTCGCGTGAAACCCTGGACGGTGAGGAGCGATCCATTGCTCAAGCGGTGCTTGCCGTCCTTGGTCCTGCCGCCGGCGGTGATGCGGATGCGCTCGCCCGCCGCCAAAGGCAGCGCCACCGGGCGGTACACCTCGAACCGGTCGGCAAGCCTCGTCGGAACTTCCGCCTCTTCGCCGACCACTAGCCGCGATCCCTTTGTGTGGCCCGGCGCATTCTGCTGAAACTGGAGGAGATACCCCGGCTCGTATTCGGTGGCGTCGGCTTTCTGGGCGTTCGTCAGGTGTGCGGGCACCCAGGCGCCGACCATCCGTTCCTTGCCGAGCCTTCCTTCAGCCAGAAGTCCGGCACGGACGGCCGCCGTCACGCGGTCGGCTTCGGCGTGCGTCGGCGAGACGACCAGCGCCGACTTATATTCCCCGTTCTTCTTCGTTTCCGAAGCGGCCGCAAGGTACGCATCGGCCAGTTGCCGGTAGCGCTCCTGGTCCTCGACCTGCCTGATCCAGCCGAGCTTTTCGAGTTCGGCGAACGCCGCGCCCGCGTGGCCTTCGCTTAAGTGTGCAGCGACCTTTTTGTAATCACCTCGCTGCCGCAGGATCTCTGTGACCTCGGCGACCTTGAGGCCCGCCCTGTCTTCGAGCAGCTTCAGCGGCTCGCCCGCTGTCACCGACCGATGCTGGCGCTTATCGCCTACCAGCACCACGCGCGAGTTCACCGCGTCGGCGATCTCGAACAGCTTCAGCATGTCGCGCGTGCCGAGCTGGCTTGCCTCGTCGATGAGCAGCACGCCGTTCCGTACGGACTCCTGCATCGCCTCGTCTTTGAGGAAGCGGGCCACGGTATCGGCGGTCGCAAAACCGGCCTGGTCGCGTAAGACTTCGCGGCTCGCCTTCACGGATTGGGCGATGGCGACGACCGGCTTGCCGGCTTCCGCCAGCGCCTCGCCGATTTCCTGTTCGAGCGTCGTCTTTCCCGTGCCGGCGACGCCGCGGATCAGCACGACCCGGTCGCGCGAGCCCAGCACATGCGCTACGGCTGCCTTCTGTTCGTCATTCAGCCACTCGCGGGAGCAGGGCCGCTCCGGGCGCCCAAGCGGCCGGCAGCGCCCGCGGCCGTCGCGGGCGAAGGCGATGAGACGCGATTCCATTGTCCGCATCTCTTTGGTCGTGGCCATCCGGCGGCCGTCGACCTCGCTCCGGATGAGCGGGCGGGTTTCGACCTCGCGCGTCACGTCTTCAACGGTCACGGCGCCAAGACCGCGCTTTAAACCCTCGGTCACGAGTTTCCGCTCCGGCACGACCGCCTCGCGCACGTAACTGTGTTCGATGGCGTGATCCACCGCGCCCCTTTCGCCGTGCACCAGCCTGACCGCGGCCCGCTCGCGGCGATAGACCGACGCCAGCCCCTGCCGCTCCTCACCCGTCATCCGGGAGTTCCATTCCTTGCGCAATTCCTCCCAGGTAAGCGCCTTCGTTTTCTTTTCGCGTGTTTCCGCGCCCAGCTCGGCCTTGCGGTCCGGATTGGTGATGCCCTTCTCCGCGGCCACTTTTTCGATGAGCGTCGTGCGGCGGGAATAGCGTTGCAGCACATCTTTCGGAATGCCCGCGATCTCGAAGTCGTCCCGCTTACGCTCGACGCCGAAGCCCGCATCCTGGAGGCGGTTGGCGAGCCGCACGCGGAACGCGGCCTGGAAGTACGGGGCATCCCGTTTCAGTTCCCGGAACTGTCCTGCCTTCCAGCGCTCCTCCTGTCCGTCCCAGGTGGTGTTGAAGACGAACACGTGCGCATGTAGCTGCGGATCGGGAACCCCGTCCACGGGCCGCGAGGTGGTATGGATGAACTCCGCCCAGACCATGTTGCCGGTGGCGCGGTCCGAGTCCTCACCTCGCCTGCGGACGCGGGTCTTCATTTCCGCCTCGATCTCGCCCATCGTCTCATCGACGGCGCCGCGGAAGGCATCCATGATGCCCTGATCGCCACTCAGGGCGTAGAGCAGCGAGACTGACTTCGGCACGGAGAAGGTGAAATCGTAACCCACCGTCCGTTCGCTGCGGGTTCGGGCCGTGAGCTGCTTTCCGGTCTGCGGGTGCAGGTTGTCGCAGAGCCGTTCGAAGGAGAGTTTGTCTACCGTGCCTTCCAGGCCGAGCCGGTGCGCGCCCTTGCCGCCCCAGGAACCGACGATCTCCTGTCCCTCGCTGTAGTAATCGGCCGTTGTGTAGTATTGCTTGGCGGCACTGGCACTATCCTGTTGCGTGATGCGGATCATGCCTCATTTTACGATAGCACAGTATCGTTAACTAAATGTTAACACTATTGTGCTCCACCGCAGTTTTCCTAGGTTTGCGAGGGCTCGGCGGTTCTAACTATCACCGGTGCGCCACTGCGATGTCACTGCGACCGCTGGCGAGTCGTCCCGCCCCTCTGCGGCCCTCATCGATCCTCCTTGTGCGCCTCGTTGGACAGTTGGGTGTATCCACATCCGCAACCTGACGCCTGCTCTGCGCCTCGACCAACGATGGTTGACACCAGGCTGTGTGTAGTATACAGCGTTACACATGCCTATCACGAACATTCACGAAGCCGAGGCGCAGCTTTCCAGGCTGGTCGACCGGGCGCTTGCCGGCGAAGAGGTGGTCATCGCCCGCGCCGGCCACCCCTTGGTGCGCTTGACGCCGCTTGAACATGACATGCGGCCGCGGCAGGGTGGTCAACTGCGCGGCCAGCTTTGGGTGGCTGAAGACTTTGACGCGGCGGATCCCGACATCGAGGCGCTCTTCTACGATGGCAAGCCGTGAGGCTGCTTCTCGACACGCATGCCTTGCTCTATTGGCTCGACGATCCGGCCTTGCTGCAGTCTGACGCCCGCATCGCCCTGGCAAACCCGCAGAATCATGTGTTCTTCAGCCCGATTTCGATCGTGGAGATCGTCATCAAGGAAAGCCGCAAGAAGATCACCGTGCCCGGCACATTCACGGCCAGCCTCGCCGATACGCGGTTTGCCGAGCTGCGCTTCACGTCCGCGCATGCCCTCGCGATGCGGGAGCTGCCGCCGATTCATAAAGACCCGTTCGACCGCATGCTGGTCGCTCAAAGCCGCTCCGAGCAGCTTACGTTCGTGACGCGCGACGGCGTCCTCAGCCAATACGATGTCCCGATCCTCGCGGCGTGAGTTTCCTGTCCGCCTGAAATCGTGTTTTCGGCAGACGCGGTCCCCTATACCCGGCTGGTTCGTCGGCTTGATCGACTTCCGGGCGCCAGCGTTCTGGTGCCGGTCAACATGGCGGACTTTCCTTCTTGGACCTTAAGCCGTCCGGCCACACGGCCTTTTAGCGGGAACGCTTAAAGCCGCCGCCGGTCCGCGCAAGCTGCCAAGGCCGTTTCCCAAACGGGAGCCTCGGCCTTTCGCTTGCCCGGTACGCAAACGCCCCGGACAGGGGCGGCTTTGTTGGCGATCCCGCAAGGCCGCGATGGTCGCGGCCGGAAACTTAGGAAGAAAGGAAACCACCATGTCTAAACCCGCACACAAAATCCGCATCGGCGCCCTGCAAGTCACGATCTGGAGAAACCACGGCGAGAAGGGCAACTGGTACAGCGTCATACCGAGCCGCAGCTACAGGCAGGAGGAAACCTGGAAGGAGACCGACAGCCTTGGCTTCGATGATCTCCTGACCATGGCCAAATTGTTCGACCTGGCTCACACCTGGATCATGCACCAGCACCAGGCCGACGCCAAAGGCCGCAAGGAAGCGGCGAAGGCTGCCGCCTAAGCGGGATGCCGGCGGGCTACGGCCCGCCGGCTCTTTCTCAACCATCAACATCAATGGAGTTTTTATGACTGATACAAGTTCAGTACCCAGCAAGGCGCTTCGGTACATGTACCGCAAAGATCGCGAGGGCGGAAACAACGTCTGGGTCGTCTTCGATACGAAGACCGGCTGCGACATTGCCTGGGCCCTCTACTGGGATGCCGACACCGAGTGGACAAGACGCACCGAGCAGGGCATCCGGCTGATTGTGGAGGCGATGAACGCCTACAAACCCGCAAGAGGCCGGAGGGCTAAGCCATGAAGCTGAAACGCATCATCAATATCGCCCGCCATCGCAACGGCGTGAGCGCCGCGCCGTTCGAGGTGGTGCTCTTCACCGACACCGGCGACGGCCGCCGCTGCGGGCAGAATCGACGACTTCACATGGCGTCCGGGCGGTCGCGAAGTCCGGCGAGCCGGCGGCGTATGCCTTCGATGGCTGCATCGAAATCCACCGCTTTGGACTCGCCACTGTCGTAGGCGTCCAAGCGCCGCGTCACCTCGGTCGCCGACGCCTGGGCAAGCTCGGGACTGGCAAATCCCGCATGGGGCAGGCTTTGCTCCAGCCGGTCCGCCAGGTACAGGCGATCTTCGGGCGACAGCCGCAGCGCCTCCTCTGCGATTCGTTCTCGTTCCATCATGTCTTTGCGCCCCTTACCGTTGAGCGTATCTTCCCACGGTTCGGCCCGGCCTGTCGAGTTGTTTTTCGATCGAGCCATGATCGCCGGCTGCGCTGTCGCGGCCGGAAATTCAAAACAGAAGGAAACCACAATGTCACAACGACCCGCACGCAAAATCCGCATCGCTCCGGGCTCGCCGTCGCGCGGGCGATTCTGATCGGCGCGGGCCGCGGCGTAAATGTGAGGAGGAGCTTGACCGTTTCTTGGACGACGAATCCACGGCCGTCGCCAGTGTTAGTCCCACGGCCCGTCGTGCCGGTGCTTGAGCGACAACACAACGGCCTCCTCGGCGGAGTAGACCTTGGCGTTCTCTGGCTTCACGACTCGATAATACTGTTCCCGCCCGACGAAGCGCGCGCCGACCGGCATAGCGAGATCAACGACCCAATCGCCTCGTTCGCACCAGGCGTGCTCGATCCGTTTGCCGACTTTCTCGCTCAAAACCGTGCCGTGCACCACCATCCAGCCCTCATCATCGGCCTCACGCGCCCAGCGCAACGCCGCCGTGTAGCAGAGGCCGGTCCAATCGTGCTCGAAAATGTTTTCGGCTTCGTCCTCTTCGTCGCCCTCTTCGCACGCCGCGAGCATCATCTCCAGCGGCTCTGGGTCGGCCAGCCGTGATCGCTCCCAACCTCAATGAGCATCGCCCCGCTGTTCCTTGCCAGCTCCTCGGAATCGGCAAACGGCACCACGTCGTCGGCGCGGCTGTGCAGGATCACGGTGCCGGGCTTCACCGTCCTGGCCGTGCCGTACTTTTTCCAGGCCGGGCAGAGCAGCACGAGCGTCGCCTCGCCGCTGTCCATGTTCATGGCAACGGCCCCGCCCCGGCTCGATCCCACTACCACCTGCGGCTTGTGCTTGTCGAACTCTGCCTGGGCGATGCGGAGGGCCTCGGCGAAGTCGCGGTCCGGCAGCTTCGGGTTGATGACCTCGTGGCCGTGGTCTCTCAGATAGGTCGGCTTCACGCCGCCGGGCACCGAATTCCAGCCGTGAAGAAAGAGGATGGTCATGGGAAGTTCACGCCAGGGTTCCGGCCCGGTCCATTCGTGCCGATCCGGCGGCTAAAGCCGCCGCCGCATATATGGTGGACGGCAGGGACGGCGATCCCATCGGGCACGCGAGCACCGAATCGCGAACCCGGCCGACACGGGGGTCGCTGGCCTGAATCATTCCGTCACCTCCCAGTGCCCGCCTTTTGCCGCGCCGACGCGGCCAATCACGCGACTTGCTTTGAGTTTGTTGATCTGTAATTCAATCGCCCGTTCGGATCGGCCAAGTTTCTCCGCTATCTCGGGAATGGTGATCTCCGGCATTTCGAGCATCAGATCAACAATCGCCTTGGACGTTTTGCCCAGTCGTTTCCCCGAAGTTTTCCCCGAAGTTTTCCCCGAAGTTTCGGCCGACGCAGTCCGCTGTACGATCTCAGGAGCGAAGGGGAAAGCAACCCACAGTCCCGCTGCCTCCTGCTCAATGATGGGTTCCGGAAATCGCGCTTCGCGGCACGACGCGAAAATGCGTTCCACGCCGCGGCCCCACGCCTCGATCTCGCCGGCCCGGAAGAACACGTTGGCAATATCCGGGTTGAAGGGCTGCGAAGCATGTTTGGCCTTCAATTTCTCAACCGTCCATGCGGGCGGGAGTTGACCGGGATTCCACACCATCAGCTTATTCGCGTAGACGCTGATCTGCACGGGCGCCCCGCTGGCGTAGTCCTTATGGATAATCGCGTTCAGCACCGCCTCGCGCAGGGCCGGCTCAGGCACAGGGAATGTCTCCACTCGCTGAATTCCGCGGTAGGTGATCGCTGCCTTCAAGTATTTGGTGAGCAACAATTCGATCGTGTGGCTCACCTGAGTGAAGAGGTCGCCGTGGACTTCATCGTGGTAAAGGAGGTCATCGTCGGTACGGAAGTACCCGATCTTCACGAACGCCCCCGTGACGAATCGTTCCGGCTCGGGATGAAAGACCAGCACGGCGGCGCGCTTCAGGAACTTGCCGTCGTGCAGGTGCAACTTCTCAATCAAGCCGGCCGCCGATTCCTTCAGGTCGGCCGCGGTCATGCGTTGGCTTTGCCGTGCCCGGCCGCGAAAGGCATTGAGGGCGTCCTTGGAGAGACTGCGTACCGACACATCAGGTATCGGAACGCCGTCCCATGTCCGGCCTTGCTTGCGCAGCAGGAACTTGTCAAGCGCGGCGCCTTTGAGTTCCTGCTTGGTGCTGCCGGTGCGGAAATGGTATTCGCCCTTGTAGCTGACCGGGTAAGGGTAAGGATCGACGCGGATTTCAATGAGGTCCTTGCCGGCCTCCGGCACCAACCGAACATCCGCCATGATGCCGAGCACATCACGAATCTTGTTCGGCAGGTCTTGCAGCAGCTTCCTCGCGTCAGCCACCCCGACGGGAACGCCTTTCTCATTGCGGCCAATAACCAGCACACCGCCCTCGGCGTTGCGAACCCGCACAGCCATTTGAGGTACTCGTCCCGCCACACTTCTTTCCATTCGACGTTCTGGTCTTCCTTCATACCAGACGAACTCTCCCGGAGGGCAATTCCTGCATCACGTCCTTAAATGACCTGCCGGGCCTTGAACCGGCCGAATCCTCGGCCAGTCGGCATGGTGCATCCACAAATAACCCGACTGAGGCCTTGCGGCGGGTCAGTCGGGTAAGAACTCATTCTGTTATTGGGCGGTTCCAGGCCAAAATCAAGCGGAAACTTGCGGCTGGATAACCTCTTCTCGACGAACTCGTGGGCACCTGCCTGATAACGCAACCGTGTGCCCGGATTGCGCTGGACCCTGAATGTCGATGGCGACGGCCTTGTCGTGGCCGGGGGCGCGACTTTCGCCCACCGGCCGGTCCCAACTGACTCCCGGCCTTCCCGCCTCTAAAAACGTGTTCGTTAACGTCCGCTGTGAACACAGGGATGGAGACCTTGTGGATACGCCTTGAATCGGCGTAGAACCCTGCCCATTCTTTAATCCGCGGGCATCCCTGGCCCGCATACCCAAGACATAAGGTTCCGAGCATCCGGCCCTGCCCGCGATCTCGGCTTCCATAGCACCCGTGACCGGCGTGACTGGCGGACGCCGGCTTGGCCGTCGAGATGGCCCTTCATCGAGCAGGCTCACGGCCCTCGCCATACATCATTCCTGACCCAGAATGGAAGGAACCTGATAGATAGTTAACCAATTCCTAATATCTATTAACCAAGGACAGGCGTCTTCCCTATGCACAGCATAGGCCCGCTGGAACGGTTCCAGCCGGGAAGACGCCTTCAGGCGCTCTGTGTTCCGCATGGGGTCCGGCAGCCGGGGAGCCGGTAGCCGCATGACCCCGAAACTGAATCAAACCTCGCTTGTCATTGCCATCCGCGACGATGTCGAGCCGGGCAAAATGTGCCTGCTCGCCCTTTCGTCGATGCCCGCAAATACGCTTACCGGTGCGGGCTGAAACGCCAGCGCTTCCGCTCATCTCCTAATGCTGATACGCGGAGACGCCCTGTTTCTGCGCTTCTCCGAGTGTCAACACGCGCAAACCCGCAGTTATCCTTGTTGCGCGAGCATTTCTACAGTGATAGAATGTGCTTATGTCCATGCCTCCCACATATCACTTAAGTGATCTGGGTCCCCAGGCCCAGATGATGTCGAAGAACTGCGGTAGCGAGCGGATGGCGATGATCCTTCAGTCCATCTCCATCGGCTGCATGATCGTTATGGCCGGAGTCGCAGCCGCCCAGGTCCTAAAAGATGCGTTCGGCGAGAACGATCATCCCCGCCGAGGGCGCGGTTGGTCGAGGTGACCATGCGGCAGCGGGCAAAACATATCACACAGCGGTCGGAGGTCTCCCCGTGACATATGCCCAGGAAGCCGCCGACATGGGACCAGCCCACACTCTTTCCGCTTCAAGATGACGATTCACAGAAACCGCCAAAACAGGTAGTATCACGAGACACAGCCAATGGAGGTGACGATGCAGTACCAACCCATAGTTCAAGCACTCCTGGAGCAGCAGACGGAGCTGCACGAGAAGCTCCGGCTGACGCGCCGGCTGCTGCCGGCGATCAAAGCCTACGCCAAGGAGCTGAAGGCCAGCCACGAGGAGTGGATGGGGACACTGTCCGAGGCACGGCCGGGGAGCGATCCGATCGAGAACGAAGCGCTGGAGATAGCGGTCAAGGAACTGGAAGATCGTTTAGAGAACGAATCGCAAGTGAGCGATCAGGAAGGTCTCTCCCTCGACGCGGCAATGGCGTTTATCAAGGGTCCCACGTCGCGCGGGTAACGGCACAGCGAACGCTGTTTGATGCCGTCGAAGGCTCAACCTCTACCGCCGCACCGGCCCCGCCTGGGGCCATTCCTGACGGCACGCTAATCAGCCCGCCGGGCCGCACCAGCGGAATTCCGGTTCCCCCTGAAGGTCTCCCCCAAAATTCCGCTGGCACGGAAGCTCCGAGAGCGGAGCCCCGGACTGGGGCTGATTCCTCCGCGAGCCGTCAGGCCCCAACTCTGGGGCCGGTAACACAAGGAGGAGACCGCAACGTGCAAGGAACGCAGCTCAGCTTTCCATTAGACCCACCGCCACCGATCCGTTTTGCGACCCCGCCAGAGCAGACAACATCGCGGGCATTGTTCGCCGACCGGCCGCAGCACGTGCCAGCAACGGCAACGATTGCGAGCGGCGAGAAAGCGAAAGCACGCGACATCATCGCTGCCGTCCGCAGCTTAAAGGCCATCGAGCAGGAACAGCGGCCAGCCACCAACGACGAACAGCTGGTACTCGCCCGTTTCGGCGGCTTCGGTGCAGTGGCCCTGTCGATTTTTCCCGACCCGGTGACCGGTGAGTACAAGGACGCCGGCTGGCAGACTCTCGGCGAAGAGTTGAAATCGCTGCTGACCGAGCAGGAATACGATAGCGCCAAGCGCACGACCTTCAACGCCTTCTACACGTCGCCCACCGTCATCGCCGGCATCCACGAGGCGATCGAACGTCTAGGCGTGCCGGACCATGCCACCATCCTGGAGCCAGGCTGCGGCACCGGCAATTTCATGAGCCAGGGCAAGCCCGGCAACCGCTTCATCGGCGTCGAACTCGATTCCATCTCCGGCCGCATCGCCCGCGCCCTCCATCCTGAGCACGACATCCGCATCGAGAGTTTCCGCGACACCACCCTCCCCGAAAACCGCATCGACGCCGCCATCGGCAACGTGCCGTTCGCCGACGTGAAGCTCGACCACCACGGCCAGAAATTCTCGCTGCACGACTATTTCTTCGCCAAGTCTGTCGACGCACTGAAACCCGGCGGCGTGCTGGCGCTGGTCACATCGCATTTCACGCTCGACAAGCAGAATGCCGCGATCCGGGAATACCTCGCCTCGAAGGCCGATTTCGTGGGAGCGATCCGCCTGCCCTCGGATGCGTTCAAGCGGGAAGGAACCGCCGTAGTGACCGACATCGTATTTCTTCGCAAGCGTGACCGGGGCGAACCTGCCCAGCATGTCGATCCCGACTGGCTGGGCATCGCACCGCTGGAGATAGATGGCGCAGAGGTTCCGGTCAATCGTTACTTCCTGAACCATCCGGAAATGGTGTTGGGCACCTGGAGTCGCAAGGACACGCTCTATGGAGGCGAGGGATTCAGCGTTCTTGGGAACGGCGACCTTAAGGAAAGTATTAAGGCAGCCATCGGCCGCCTTCCGGCATTCGAGCCGCTTCGCACCTCTGCCGCCCCCGCCGAGCCGGTCCCGGCATTTACACCGCCGCCGCCCGAACGCCACATCGACGAGGGCAGTTTCTTTGTCGGTGATAACCGGGCCATTTACCAGATCGAAGGCGGGCAAGGCGTGCCCGTCGTCTATGGCGGAACCCAGCTCAAAGCCGACGGCAACCTGACGGGTAAGCGCATGGCGGCATTGATCGAGCTGCGTGACCGCGCCCGCCGTGTGCTGCGATCCCAGAACGAAGGCCGGCCGGAATCGCACCGCAACGATGCACGCCGTGAACTCAACCGCGTCTACGACCGTTTTGTCGCAGCCTACGGCCCGATCAACAAGGCGAGTTTAAGCGAAACCAAGGACGGCACGGTTATTCGCCGGACGCCCAATCTGGTGAAGTTCAAGGAAGACCCTGATGCGATGCTGGTCATGTCGCTCGAAAACTACGACGACGAGTCCGGCAAGGCGACCAAGGCCGCCATCATGTCGCGGGACGTGGTAGGCAAGAACCCGCCTATCACTCAAGTTCGGAGCGCCGAGGAAGGCTTGCTGGTGTCGCTCAATCAACGCGGTACCGTCGATTTGCCCTACATCGCATCGCTCTACGGCAAGCCGGAACCGCAAGTGATCGACGAACTGGGCGACCTTATATATAAGGACCCGCAGACAAGCATCTGGCAAACGGCCGACGATTATCTCTCCGGCAACGTGCGGGCGAAACTCGCCGCCGCCGAAGCAGCAGGACCGCGATACCAACGCAACGTGGGCGCCCTGCGGCAGGTGCAGCCAGAAGACGTACTCCCCGGCGACATCGACGCGGGGCTGGGCGCTCCGTGGATACCGGCCGGCGACATCCAGGCATTTGCCGCCGACCTGTTTCACGTTGAACCACGGTCGGTTCCGGTGGCCCACCTGAAGAAAGATGCGGTCTGGAGCCTGGAAGCCGGCTACGCCGCCAAGGCATCCGTCGCCGCCACGTCGGACTTCGGGACGGCGAGGGCCAACGGCACCTGGCTTCTGGAGCTGGCCCTCAACATGAAATCGCCGACCGTCTACGACACCATCCAGAACGGCGACCGCGAAGAGCGGGTCATCAACCAGGAAGAAACGATGGCCGCCCGCGAAAAGCAAAAGCTGATCAAGGAACGTTTCCGCTCCTGGGTATTCAGCGATCCCGAACGCACTGAGCGGCTGGTCCGGCTCTACAACGACACCTACAACAACCTGCGGCCGCGCCTTTTCGACGGCTCGCACCTCGATTTCCCCGGCATGAGTCAGGCCCTTTCGCTCCGGCCGCACCAGAAGGATGCGGTCTGGCGCGGCATGAGCAGCGGCAACACGCTCCTCGCCCACGTCGTCGGTGCCGGCAAGACGTTCACGATGGCCGCGACCGGCATGAAGATGAAGCAGGCCGGACTCATCAAAAAGCCGATGTACGTGGTTCCCAACCACCTGCTGGAGCAATTTGCCAGAGAGTTCATGCAACTCTATCCCAACGCCAAGCTACTGGTCGCCGCCAAGGAAGACCTGACCCGCGAGCGCCGCAAGTTTTTGACGGCCAAGATGGCCAGCGGCGAATGGGACGGCATCGTCGTGACGCATTCATCGTTCGAGCGGATCGGCATGTCGCGCGACTACCAGGAGAAATTCCTGCTGGAGCAAATCGCCGAGTATGACGCGCTGCTTAGGGAGCATGCCGCGGACAAGGGTTCCAACCGCAACCTCATTAAGACCATCGAGAAGCAGAAGGCGGCACGGGCGGAGCGACTCAAAAATCTGCTGGCCGAGGATAAGAAAGACGACGGCCTGGTCTTCGACGAGCTCGGCGTCGATCACGTCTTCATCGACGAGGCCCATTACTTTAAGAACCTGGAAACCCCGACCAAGATGGAGCGTGTGGCCGGTATCCAGACTGGCGGCTCCGAGCGGGCGTTCGACGTCTATATGAAGGCGCGCTACTTAAGCGAGCAGCATCCCGGCCACGGGGTCACATTTGCCACGGGCACGCCGATTTCCAACACGATGGTGGAGATGTACACCATGCAGCGGTTCCTCGATCCGGAAGGCTTAAGAAGCCGCGGCATTGAGCATTTTGACGCCTGGGCCGCCACCTTCGGCGAAGTCGTCGACACGATGGAGATTTCGCCGGACGGCGCGGGACTCCGGCCCAGGAGCCGGTTTGCCCGCTTCACGAATCTGCCCGAACTCCAGCAGATGTTCCGCTCCTTCTCCGACGTGCAGACGGCCGACATGCTGAATCTGCCGCGGCCCGCCTTGAAAGGCGGGAAGCCCACCATCGTCGCCTGCCCGATGTCCGACGAGCAGCGGGAGCTGCAAGACGAGCTGGTCAAACGCTACGAACGGCTGCGGTCCGAGAGGATCGACCCGCGTGTCGATAATGCGCTCGCCATCACCACCGACGGCAGGAAGCTCGCCACCGACGCACGCATGCTGTCGGAGACCGCCCAGGATTTCCCGGAATCGAAGGTCAACCGCCTGGTCGAAAACGTCTATTCCATCTGGCAGCAATCCGCGCCCACGCGCGGCACGCAGATGATTTTTGCGGACATGGGCGTCAACCCGACGAAGTGGGGTTACTCGCCCTACGACGAGATCATCCCGAAGCTCATCGCCCATGGCATCCCGCGTGAGCAGATTGCCACCATCGGCGACGCCGAATCCGACGCCAAGAAACAGGCCCTCTTCGAGAAAGTTCGGCAGGGATCGGTGCGCGTGCTGATCGGCAGCACGCAGAAGATGGGCACCGGCACCAATGTCCAGAAACGGCTGATCGCCCTGCATCACCTCGATGCACCGTGGAAGCCGGCGGAAGTTGAGCAGCGTGACGGCCGGATTCTCCGCCAGGGCAACGAGAATAAGGAAGTCGAGATTTACCGTTACGTGACCGAAGGCTCGTTTGACGCCTACATGTGGCAGGCACTCGAAACCAAGGCACGCTTCATCGGCCAGGTCATCACCGGCGACAACGCCGCCCGCCGCGCCGACGACATCAGCGGGCAGGAACTCAGCTATGCCGAAGTGAAAGCGATCGCCTCCGGCAATCCGGCCGTGCTGACGCTGGCCGAGGCCGACGCCGAATTGCAGCGGCTCAATCTCCTGAAGAAAAATCACCTTGATGAGCAATATGTCGCCCGCCGCAACGTGCGGGATTTACCGGCGACCATCGAAAGGCTGACCGAACGGCTCACGAAACTCAACGACGACGAAGCGACCGCGACGGCACACGCCGCCGACCCGATCGTCATTGGCAGCCAGCGATTCGCACGCGAAGATGCACCGGCCGTGCTCGCCAAACGGCTTGATGCCATGCCGTTTAGCGTGCGGGAGACTACCCGCGTGCCGGTCGGCACGTACCGCGGCCTGAAATTTGGCCTGCTGCTGCATCCGCAGTTTGCGCCCGACGTGTACCTCGAAGGAGCCGGCATCCGCCACACCGGGCTATCCCGCGAGCACCAGGGACCGCGTGCGGTCTTAAACGCGCTCGATCGCCTGGCCGGAGCCTGCGGCTCCGAATGCGCTGGCACCCGGCAGGAGCTGGCGATCGCCGAATCCCAGCTACGCGACTACCAGGCAAGGCTGGGCACGCCGTTCTCACACGAAGCGTATCTCTCCGAAATGACCGGACTCCGCGACCAGCTCAAGGGCGGCCTCTCTGCCACGCATCAGGCTGACGAGTTAGGACCGACCGTTTCTGAACTGGCCGACCGCATCAAGACGCTGAAGGGTGCGAATACCATCGAGGCTACTCCGCAACGTACAGAACGCAAGCAATCCACCGCCGAAGAGCCTATCACCGCCCGCATCCGCCGGCGGCAGGAGGCGATGCCCACACCCGCCGAAGCCGCCCAACATGGCGAACGGCCGGCCGAAGCGGTAGCCGCCACGCCGGAGACGAATTCATCAGCCAGGCCGATGACCTTCCAGGAACGCATCCTGCGTGAACGGAGCGGTCAGACGGACGAGCACATTCCAGAGTGAGCCTTTCGGCACTGGCGGATGAATCCACCTGCCCCGGAGCAATCCGGGGCGGGACCAGAAGGTCCCAGTCCCGCCCCAGGCCCCACCCTCTTCCCTCTTCTCTGTTCCGGTTTTTCCGGTCCGGCGAGATGCGTGGACATGCCGGCCATAAACTTCCATCCAGACAAGGATATGGTGTGTTGGCAAGTCTATCAGTCACCGATAGATTAAGAATATCTTGAAGGAGGACCCGACATGTTTTATGCACGTTCATTGGAGATCGAACAACGGCTGGATCACGTACTCCGCCTGATCCGAACGGGCCGATACTCAACGCCCAAGTTGGCGGAGGAGGTCGGCGTTTCCATCCCGACAATTTCTCGTTGCGTCACCGCGCTTCGAGAAAGGGGGCACCAGATACGGGCGGAAAAACATGGCAATGGCTGGCGATACTTTCTCGTGCGGCAGACCAGAGCCATCGGGAGAAACGAATCAGGACAAGTCGCTGAAGCCACCAGATGAGCGAACGGCCACAACCATGATGCAGGTAGCAATAACATGAAGGCAGACATCCTCAAGAGAATCGTTCGCGCCATCGCTGACGGTTCGCAGCGCGACCTTGAACGCCTGGCTGAGCTTGTCGTCGAATCAGAGCGCCGCACCGGCCATGTGAAACTCGCGAATCAACTCGACGCGATTTTGAAAAAACCGCGGCTCGTCAAGAACGGAAAAGCTGCGCCGATCGAAGGTGATCGGAGCATGAAGGAATTGCCGCTCAGTCGACGCCACGGAGAGTTGTTGGCGACGATCATTCCGCGTGATGCCCTCGAACATCACATGGTTCTGCCGGCCGAGATCGAGGAGCGCTTTTCAAGAATTGAACGAGAATATGCCGCACGAGAACGTCTTGGCGCATATGGACTGCGCAACCGCAAGACGGTTTTATTGTACGGCCCGCCTGGTTGCGGCAAGTCGCTGGGAGCCAAACGCCTAGCATGGAATACGGGGCTGCCATTACTGAAGGTTCGCTTTGATGCCTTATTGTCGTCATACTTTGGCGAATCGGCCGCGAATCTGCGAGCCGTGTTCGAGGCTGCTAAAGAGCGTCCGTGTGTATTGCTCCTGGATGAATGCGATTTTATCGCGCGCTCGCGAGGAGACGCAAAAGATATCGGGGAAGCGTCGCGTATCGTGAATTCTTTATTGCAATTAATGGAAGAATACGATGCCCCAGGGCTGCTGGTTGCAACGACCAACGTCAAGACCTCGCTTGATAGCGCGCTGTTTAGGCGATTTGATGATGTGTTTCTGATCCCACCACCAGGACCGAATGAGATTCACAAACTGCTTTCGGTAAGCTTATCGGCCGTCAAACACGCCGATCGGATTGATTGGGACAAACTAATCAAGCAATTGAACGGAGCTTCCGCGGCCATGACCGTCAAAGCCGCTCAGGATGCAGCCAAGGCAGCGGTGCTACGTGGCGAGAAGATCGTAACGGAACCATTGCTTGAGAAAGCGATCGCGGATTTGAAACATGCGGATCACGGAGGCGATAACAGGTAAAACATGTCATCGACAGGCTCGCATCAGTTTGAGCATCTGCCGCTCGTGCTTCGGGATCGCGGCCCGGCCCGATACCCACAGGCCGCCATCCCAGAAAGTTCAACGACCGTAATCAATCGCGCGAACCGTACCGGTCATGCCGCAGGATTACGAACCGGCTCGTCGAACGTGTTGGCGAGCTGGCAAGTGCGTCAAGCCGAACGAATCCGAAGCGGGTTGCCTCCCATTACGGGCGGCATTCCGCTACTATTGCGAATTGACACAACACTCGACCTCGATGACCTGCGACGGCAATTCAAATTTGAGATCGTGTCCGAACAAGAAGGGGGCTTCGTTATCGTCGCCTCCGAGGACGTTAATCTCGCTGAGTTCCGGCAAAAGTTGACGGACTTTATCGGCAGCGTGACCGGATCGGGTAATGTCGCCAAGATTCACGAGCTTCGTGAAGACCTGACCCAGGAAGAGCGCCTGCGGCTGATTCTCACCGACACGCTCTTTGCCGAGTGGCCCGGCATTCAGGACGACTCGCAATACATCTGCGACGTGAGCGTTACGTGCATTGGTGATTGGGAGATTCCCAATAAGCCGTCACGCAACCCTCGCTGGAAACCGGAAACGTGGGCACGTAAAGAAAATGAATGGTCGAATAAGCGAATCGAAGCATACGACAAATGGGATCAACTGAAGGATCAGCGTCTCGATGCAATGCGCGACATCATCGAGCACTATGAAGGGGAGATTCTGCTTAATGTCGATAATGTCGATGCCGAATCGCTGTCACTGCCCGATAGCTTTACATTGCGATTGAGACTTTCAGGTAAGGGGTTGAAAGATATTGTCCTTAGTTACCCCTATATCTTTGAGGTTGCCGAACCGGATAACATCGAGACCCCGCAGCAAATTGCGCGTGACTTGAAGGCAATTCAGGCCAAGCTAAGCATTCAGCCGCCCTGCCCCGATGCGCCCACGGTATGCGTCATCGACAGTGGGATGCAGGAAGAGCACCTTTGGATTGAACCGGGTGTCGATAAAGCCTCATCCCATTGCTTTCTGCCGGGAGTAGCTCCCACCGATGTTGCAGACTATGTTCCGCCGAGCGGCCACGGTACGCGCGTCGCTGGCGCAGTGCTCCACGGCGAGAAAGTGCCGAAGGTTGGCGTGGTGCAACTGGAAACGTGGGTCCAGAATGCCCGCGTCCTCAACAACGACAACAACATGCCGACCGAGATGTTTCCGCCGGCCGTGCTGCGAGAAGTCGTCAAACGCTACCACGAGGGACCGAGAAAAACCCGAATCTTCAATCACTCCATCAATGCCAATGCCCCGTGCCGGCTGCGCCACATGTCAGCCTGGGCGGCGGAGATCGACCTGCTGTCTAACGACTATGACGTTTTGATCGTGCAGACCGTCGGCAATGTGAAGACCTCCCGGCCGGCGCCCAACCCCGGTGTGGCAGAGCATCTGATGGCCGGTAGGCATTACCCTCATTACCTCAATGAAGATTCGTCCCGCATCGCCAACCCGGCGCAGAGCCTGCAAGCCCTGACGGTCGGCTCCGTGGCATACAGCGCCTTTGAAGGCGGAGGGTGGCAGAGCCTTGCAAAGCTGCCGGATCATCCGTCGGCGTTCAGCCGTTCCGGGCTTGGCATTTGGGATGCGATTAAGCCGGAAGTCGTCGAATATGGCGGTGACTATCTCGTGAGCGGCGCGGCGGCGCCCGCGATCGACACGCCGCAGGTTGGCCGCGACTGTTATCCCGAGCTTGTCCGCTCAACGAGGCACGGAGGACCAGCTTTCGATCGCGACGAAGTAGGCACGTCTTATGCCGCGCCGAAGGTCACGCGGATTGCGGCTCGACTTCAATCGCTGCTTCCTGACCAGTCGTGCCTTCTTTATCGCGCCCTCATCGTTCAGTCCGCCCAATGGCCGGAATGGGCTTATGAGCTGCCCCCGGAGGAGCAAGCCAACGTGCTTCGACGGATCGGGTACGGCATTCCTGAAATCGAACGAGCGACGACGAATACGAATTTCCGCACGACATTCATCAGCAACAAAGACCGCTCCATCGGTCCGGGCGATTGCCACGTCTACCAGGTACCGATTCCGCTGGACCTTCGCCGTCCGGGTGACAGTTTTAACATTCGGATTGACGTGACTTTGTCCTATGCCGCAGCACCGCGTCGCACCCGACGAACGCGGCGCGGCTATTTGGCGACATGGCTCGATTGGGTCAGTAATCGTCGTGGCGAATCGCCGGAAGCGTTTCTGTCCCGCGCGCTCAAATCCGAAGATGGTCCCGTACAGGAAGGAGCCGGAGGATTTGCGTGGACGATTCACCGGCAGACGCAATGGGGCCTGCCCGGCGTCAAGCGCGGTGTCGGCACCGTCCAGAAAGATTGGGCATTCATAAGGTCGCACGATTTACCGGATGATCTGTGCATTGCCGTGCGCGGACATCAGGGTTGGAGCAGCGACCCAGACTCCGTAGCACGCTATGTGCTTACCGTCACGGTAGAGGTCGTCGGCGAGGAGATTCAAATCTATGAACCGTTGCGCACGGCCGTCCTCGAGCTGCAATCGCAGGTAGAGGCTGAGGTCGAGGCGGAAATTGAAATGCAGGTTGAGGAATAGAGTGCAGCGTTAAGTCGAACAACTCATTCGGTCGGCACGGGACGTTCACATCGTTCGTGCGACTCCGCGACGCTCGAACGCCACTGGATGGCAGCAGAGCACGAATCAGATGTGCGAAATGAGATCGGTCAAAAGAGAGTCCAGGACGTTTTCCTCATGGACGCACTTACCGGTTGTCGTCATCAAGTCGGCGAGGCCGTTGTCCCAATCGGATGTCACGGGAGCACCTTTCAAGACGTGTTTGGATTCAGATGCTGCCGCGTAGTCCGAGGCATTGAAGCGCCAACTCGTCGCGTCATGACGACGCATAATTGTATTTGCGATGCGAATGCCATCCCAGTCGAAGTCTCCGTGATAACGAATCTGAATCCCTCCTCCGACCAACGCGTCAAGCAGCAATCGTGACGCAGTTTTCGGCTGTCCGTCAATACACACGAGTGGCCGGCATGATCTACCCAGCTTATTGGCCGCCACATCGACGACGGTAGGGTTCTCACATACGAAGACCACCGGTCCAGAAGTTATAGGATCGAAGATAGGCGGATCACGGCGAAGTTGCCGAACACTGACGCGATACGGTTCACCTGCGGCGGCGTGAAGGTTAAGCGCCCGACCTGTAAATGATTCGCTGTCGGCCCGAAGGTTCAGCACAAGCACTGGAGCACTGAGCTCGTCGCAAAGCACGCCAAGCACTTCCCACGCATCGCGGCGCTCGGCCGTGGTTTTCCAGCGAGCCGACTCGTCCAACTGCCGCGCGAATCGAATCACGAGCGCCGCCAATGGTTGGCCTCTGTCAAACGCATGGCTGTTACCAGTCCTCTGAGCTGCGAGTTCAGCCAAACGAACCGCTGGATACGGAGCTTGCTCGACAGTTGAAACGGCTTGGCTGATCAGCGTTGTTGCGACCCGTGGATCACTTCCCGCGAGACGTTTCAGGAGCCCGCCAGCCCTCAGATTCTCAATCCACCTTAGCGCAGCCGCGTTACTTTCGATTCGGCCACGGGCTTTCTGCCATACTTCTTCCCACGCTTGTCTGCAGGACAACGACGCTCGTTGCTCATCGGCGACTGGGCCGCAGATTACGATGATTGCTTCTTCAAGGCGGGCGCACGCCCTTGCGTGAGAGAGTATCTCAGTGAGCCTGTCCAAATCAACGGTCAGTGTTTCTCCGCGAGTGGGAAGACGACCTAGCAATTTGTCGATCGCGGCGCGCTCGCTGAGGCTTGCCTCAGCCAATTGAATTTTCCCGGTCAGTGCTTGTCCACGTGACATCCGCCTCCGCAAGCGATTAACCAAGCGTTGCAGTTGCTCGCACCCCAGGAGGTTGCGAACGCGTTCGGCATTCACGGTCGTCACTTCATTGTGGGCCATGACGGATACGCCATCAGTGTTCCGGCCGAGCTGCCGGAGGCAGGTCTGTCTCGTCTTTGACGCGTTGCTTGCCGTTCCAAATCCAGCGCGTCAGAAAGACAGCATCGAAGCCGCGCCGCGTTGAAAGCTGATGAATCGCGACCCCTGGAAGGCCGGCATAGCAACCCCACTCGATTTCGCTCGTCAGCATAAAATCCAAATCAAAGACGCTGATGAGTTCCATGCACTTACCGCGCATATCGGGATCGATGCCGACAAACGCTTCGTCAAGGAGGATTAATCGGGGCGCATCGTCCCTGGCGGACGAGTAGTGAGCGGCGGCCGCAGCGAACTGGGGGATTGTTAGGGCAACCGCTTTCTCCCCGCCAGACCCGGTTCCATGCGTCTTTTTCGTCAGTCGTTTCCATCCCGTTTCCTGCTTTCTCATTACCCAGAAGCGATGCCAGCGGCGATAGTCGAGCGCCTCGGCGAGATGTTCGTGCCAGGTTCCCGTTTCGCGAGAATGCCTCACTTCCTTGATGTGATCCTGCAAATACCGTCCAATGGCGGACCGTTCAGAAGGCGACCAGGTACCCGTCGCGGCCAGCAGCTTCTTGCACATTTCTACGATCCCGCTGGATAGCTCCTCATCCGGTTTCCAGTCGAATTTCAGGGTCATGCCAGTGCTCATCGGGCGCTTCTGGATTTCATCATTCATTTTGTCAACAAGACGGTGCGCCTGATGAATCTGCTCGTGCAGCTTGGCCGCCACTTCTCCAATGAGGTGATTCTCGATGATTTCGCGTTCCCGCTCGTCGAGAATCAGTTGCCGCTGGTCAACCTCTTCCGAAAGCAAATCGCGCAGCTCGTGTATTGACCGATCACGTCCCTGATAAGGGACGGTGACCTGGTACAAGCCATCCGAAGTGGCCAACATAGACGTAAATGAATGCTGGCTGAGCGCCGTGTTGAGGTCCTGAATCCTGGTTGTAATCGCCTCTTGAATCCGATCCCATGCGGCACTGTCAGAATCGGTTTGCGACAACGCCGACTCCGCGTGCCGTGCCACTTCTACGGTGCGGGAGACCGACCAGGCGGACGGGCTATCGTCCGCGGCTTCTCCTATGGCAGTCTGTAGCAGGCCCATCGAACACAACTGCTGAAATGCAACGCATGATTGCCGTCGTCGCTCAGTCTCCTGGCTAATGATCTGGCGTTGCGACCCGATACGCTCGTCCATGCGACCGAGCTGCCCGACGGCATTCTTTTCCTTGGTTTGTGCCTCTTTGATCGCGTTTACAGTTCGGTCGCGGAGGCCTGCGACTGCGGACAACTCTCGCAGAATATCGCTGGCTTCGAGCCCGATCGTCTCTCGCAGGGTGCTTAACCGTTGGACGGCTTTTCCGTGGCGCGCCCTGTGATCGTGCGCCGTCGCGGCAAAAAGTGCCGCATCCTTCTCAGCTTCGGCGACGGCTGTCGTGGCAGTGGCACATTGGGCTCGGAGCGACTCGAAGTGATTGATAGACGGCCAAAGCTCCGCCAGCAGACGTTGGTACGCGCCGGTCTGGCGTTCAAGCTCATCCAAGCGATCAACCCATGCGAACAAGCCTAAGTCCCGCGCATCCAAATCACGCGCTTTACGGGCGGCCTCGGCTTTTGTTCGGCGATCTACCACCGCCTGCTCGGCCGCTGTGAATGCCTTACGCAACTCGATCAGCCTCTGCGCCGCGATCTTCACGCCCGTTGCCGCGGCGCGAACCGCGGAGTCGTCCGGCAACGAACTGACTTGCCGGTCAATCGCGAGCAACCTTTCGTCGAGCGCCTGACGCCACAAATCGAGTTCCCTCGCATCATCGTCGATTCGTCGTAACTGCGCCTGAACTTCCCTTATCCGCCGAATTCTGTGACCCTCACGAGCATCCAGTCCAATGAACTGAATCTCTTCCTTCCTGCAGCAGCCGTACAACGGGCCATTTCGCCATCGGCCGTCGGCTGCTATCCAGGCAGTGGACTGCTGTTCCCCGTAGCCGATTCTGTTCAGTAATTCGACGATCACATCGTCTGAAACCGAACGGGCTCCCGCAGTGCGCCGCTCATCGGGCTTCATCACCTGTCCGAGTTTGTTCACACCAAGGTCGGCAACATCCGCAGCGCACAGGAGCACGTCGGAAAAGTCGCTGGTGAGGACCGAGCCATCAACGGTAACCCATGCGTTCAGCATTCCCGACGCTTCAAGTGCCGCCTCAATGTTGGCTTGCTCCCCTGGAGAACCTATCTGTGAGAAATCGACAAGCGACCAGAAAGGAGCACCGGGGCGTATGGTTCGGGCGACCTCATCGGCGCGAATTGGAAGAGAAGGCGGTTCCTGAAGTCCTTGTTCCAGTTTTTCCAGGAGTTGCTCTGCCTCAGATCGCTCTGCGACCAACGTTTCGATGTCCCGCTGAAGCTGGGCTCGTTTGTCGCTCACCTTCTCCCGTGCGTTAAGTTCCGCTTGGCGGATCGCGATGGCAATGGGGCTTGCTTCATCAATCCGTTGACTCCATTGTTCAAAACTGCCGGCCACGTCATCAGCAGGCGGCATAGTCAATTCTTCCGAGTCGCGACGCCACATTTCATAGGACTCAAGAAAATCTTCCACGGCGTGTTGGCGATGGCTCTCGGCCACTCGTTCCGTCTCGACTGCCTGTTCCACGTGCCTCTGCGCGTCATCCCGCCCTTGCTTCGCCAACGTAAGTTCAGACTCAGCTTTCGAGAGCGCGACGTTGAGTCTCCTCAATTGCTCCAACGCTCTGAGTCGCTTCTCCGTGGTGTCTTCAAGCTCTTGTTTCACCGCGCTAATATCGCAGCGCACAGCGGCGCTGACATCCAGTTGCAACGTCAGACGAGCGAAAGCGCTTTCGTGCCTCGACTTCATATCGCACGCGTCGGCAGTCACCGCCGACCGCCGACAGATTTCGCGCGTCGTTCTTAGCTGCGCTTCCGCTTGTTGGCGCGCCTCCGATTGTGCTGTTTTGCGTTGTGCGAGGCGTTCAGATGCTGTCGTTGCATTGTGCTGTGCTTCCTGAAGGTCTTTGAATGCCTGCGTTTCGTCTTCTTCAGCCTGCCTGAGCGCGTCTGCGCTTCGCATCTTCGGGTCGGCCCGAAGCGTCTCGATTTGGGTCTCAAGTTCTTGCCTCTTGATATCAAGCGAACTAAGTTCGGCGGTCGCGCTCCGAAGCAATTCAAGGGCCTCTGCATGACCCTGTTCGGCTTGCCGAAGCGCTTTGCTCGCAGATTCGTACCGATTGTGGGATTGTCGAACGTCTGCCGCCCGACGACGCGCCGCGATTCCCGCATACTGCTTATAGATTTTGAGGAAGCTGTCCACACCGTCACAGGCCGAGCGAAATCGCGTCAATTCCATTCGGTCAGATTCGAGACCTCTGAAGGACTCGGCGACATCAAGAATCATTTGCTCCGACGGAGGCGGCAACGCCTCACCCAGGACGCCGGCCAGCATCTTTTCATCGAGCTGACGCGACAGTTGAGGCTTCCGGAGTTGGATCAACAAATCAACCATCGCGTCGTAGCGTTGCCGACCCAGACCAAACAGGGTCTCATCGACTGCCTGCCGGTACTCTTTTGCGGTCGTGTAAACGCGGCCCCGATCGCCGATCGCCTCGATCAGTGCGGGCCTGCTAAGCGCGTGACCGGCTTCGGACTGGAGAAACAAGTCCTCGCCGACTCGCTGGTCGGTAATAAAGAACCACGGATCGCGCATGCCGCTTCCACTCGTCGCGCTCAACCCGCAGCCGAGAGTGACAAATCGCTGGGATCGCCCATAAGGCGTGTCGCGATGGTCTCCATTCCCATTGCTGCTCGACGGCCAAGGTAATTCGCCGCTTCTTCCATTCGAGCCGGCATCGCAACGTCGGCCGAACTCAATCCATGTGTAGCCCAGCCGCTCGTTATGGCGTCCCATCAGCAGATTCCAGTCCATGCGCTTGGAAGGATCTCCGTCGGGCTCGACTCGGCTTGCTGCAAGCTGGCCATCGAAGAGAAACGGCAGTTGCAAAGCCATTACGCGGCTCTTACCCGTGCCATTGTTGCCGCGAAGAATCAAATGGCCGTTTTCGTACCGAAACTCTTCGTAATCGTAGAGGTATAGGTTCAGCAGACCACCACGAATCGGCTGCCAACGCTCGCGTTTCGCCGGCGGCAGTCCAGTGGCTACCTGATCGTTGAAGAAAAGCCGCGACATCTGCCCGTGGCCCTCTCAGTCCTGAAACAGTGAAGGAGTTTCCGCTGACCCTGGTGTTCCGTCGCAGATGGCTCCTATGCCATACCGCGCAATCGCAGGACGCGGAATCACAAACTCTCCGTCGCGCGCAATCAGACGCAGGCCTTCCAGCCGTTGCAAGGCATCCGCGACCAAGGATTCTTCGGCACCGGGTTCGTGAACCGATTTCCTCCAGTGTGAAGAATGTTCCTGGATCAATGCTGACGCATGTTCCTGTAGTTGGCCGACACCAACACGACTCGAATGTCGTTCCCGCACCTGCTGCGCGAGGAATTCGGCAATCAGCAGGGTAAAATGTCCTTCGGTGCCGTCTTTTGGCATTTCGAGGTCGGTGGCATCACCGCGGTCATCGAGCATGGCAATGCCTTCGGCTCGAATTTCGGCAATCAGCCCCGTCGCTTCTTCTATGCGCCGCAGAAGTCTGCCGCGCTGCCGATTTAGGTAGTCCATCTCGGAAGCCTCAAGGTCATCGAAATAGACAACCGGATCATCCAGGAGGCGTCGCATAACCCTAAATCTGAGTTCACGATTACGAGCATCGTCAGTGTCCGGCCTCTGTTCCTCAATGAGCGTCTGCATCCGAGCCTGCAGCGTAAGGTCGGGAGCGACAGCCGATGGGCCTCGGCGCACATTCAGCATCAGCGCCAGGATCGCACGGTTGACGTTGTAGAGAACATCGCTGGTGTTCTTAAGAAACTCGTGCTCGTCACCGTCAACGTGTTCGAGAACTCGGATGTCAAGCAGGTAGCGAACGGCGTGCACGAGGTCACCGCGGTGGTCGCGGTTTTCCAGGTCAAACGTAATGCCCGCCCCGGCGATTGCGGCATCGGCCGAAATCAGGGCAATGACTTCTTTAGCAAGGCTGCCCAGCGTCGTCTGGCGATCTCCCCGCTCAAGCGTTGCTAAGGCTAGGCACAAGAGCACGTACTTTCGTCGGCTAAACGGCGACTGTGATTTCGATTCGACGGCACCGCGCGTGCCATCCAGGACATCAGGTGGCGTCTTTTGCAGTCGTGCGAACTCACTGTCCAGGTGCAGTCGCCAGCCGCAGTTATTGGTGATCCATTGACGCAGCCAATCGGCATGACGGCGAACCAACCCGAATTGATGCGCCGACGAACCGCGCGCGCTCAGCATTGGCTGTGACAGCAAGGAACGAAGTGCTGCTTGTCTCTCCGACGCCTGCAGAGCGTCGAGGCGTTCTTCGACCGTGCGTTCTGATCCGCGGGTGAGGGAGTGGTGCTCATTCATGCCGTTGGCCCGCCGTCTCGTGAAGTTGATCAGCGTCTGGCAACTCACGGATCGTCGATTTCTGGTCGCCCGGTGCTTGTTCGTCGAATAGTTCGCTCCCCGTGATTCGTATGTAATGATCGCGACCCTGGAAAACGCCCTCGGACGTGACTATTGTTGCTGTCGTATTGTCTTCCGTTGGTTTCATGACGATCTGCAGCGCCCCATCTGCCGAGGTCGTGCTCACCTCGGCATTTTGGTCCTTCTGTTCAGAGAGCGCCTTACCGAGCAAATCAAGGAACAGCAGAAACTCGCTCCTATTCAGCGGGCCCAAATCCGAGAGCCTGGTGATCTTGCCCGTTGCGAGCGCGTTCCGTGCCCGCTCTACCTCTTCAGCTTCCTGTTTTGCCAACTCAGCGAGGCGCATCTTGTCACTCCGCCGGTCGATAACATTCGGCGGGCGTCCGTTCCGATGATGCTGGCCCGTCTTGCGCAGCCGCGGGGAGATCAGGACTGGTGGACTCGCCAACCAGCTTGTCGTTGCAGAAACCGGTTGCTGATCACGCGCAACCAGCGTCTCTTCCTCGACTCGCAGATGTCGCGAGGGATTCAAGCCGAAAGCAGTCCGCCACAGCCGATGAGCATCAGCGTCGGATTCGGTGAGGGCGAACCAACGGGCAAGCAATTTCAAGTCTGTCGGCCGGTCACTGCTCGCCATCCGGCGATCGTGAATCCCCGAAATGGCGATCAGCAGTGAGGGAATGGCAGAGCGTGCGCAACTTCGAAGCGTGTCGGCCTGAGATGGCAAATCGACGCCACTGATGAACCATCTTTTGAGGCCCACCCAACGGAGGGCCCATTCCCGCTCTGCTTTTGCAATCGCTTCCTCACTGGAGTCAATCGCATCCACCAGGTCGTGTTCAGCGGCGGCACGCAGGATACGCTCGATCCCGGCCACTTCGAGTTTGCAAATGATGTCTGAGATTTCGGCTGTCGCGATGACCAGCTCGCCGATGAAGCGTTCGAGGTACTCGATGAGCTTTTCCTTGTACGCTATGAAAACAGCCAGTTCATAGCCGTGCAGATCAATCGCCCGCTGAATGCTGCCGATGAAGACCTGCGCCTTCGAAGTCAGTTGATCGAAATAGGTCCGAAGGGTCGAAAGAGTGAGGTGGACCTTCTTGGCATCGACAGCGGTCCCACGCGCATAACCCAAAAGCGTCTGAAGCTGATCGCGGATCACGCCCAGTGCGGCGGTCTGCAGTTCACCAGGGTGAAGGATGTTCTCTTCGTATGCGCGCACCGCCCGTTCCGCTGCCTCTCCCTCCCGCGTGAGTTGATATAGGTAACGGGGGCGCCAGAATTCTTCGACGGTACGAGCACCGCTCGTGTCCTGCATGCGCCTCAGGTTGCGCCACGTGCACAACGAGCTCAGGGCACTTTCCACGTCGCTCGCCGCCTCGGTCCCAAACTCTCCGAGGGCTTGCAGTCCATCGACGACTTCCGCAGGGCGAAGATGAATCTCGAAATGTGCCTTCGCTTCGACAAACAACGACATCAAGGCGCGGTACAAGGGCGTTTTCTCGGTATCCAGGTAGGCGAATGCCTTTAGGCGACGATCATCGAGAGACATGAGACGTACCAGGGTCTCGAACAACTTTTCCTGAGACCGAAAAGGGGCCTTGAACCCGCCCGTTCTTGGGGCAAGAATCGGAGCGGCCATTCTATCAATTCGTCGCTTGGCAAGCACGCTCTCGAAGCGAATTCGTCTGCTCCCTTGCCAGTTGTTTACTGCAGGCTCAACCATTGAGCCCAACCCAGCAACGGGTAAAATGTCCGATGTTAAGTCGCCAGGGGGGAGCACCCGCATGAAACTTGAGTCGGACGGCATGACCGGTAGTGGTGCATGGGAACTGTCCCGATGGTGCGGCGAAACCGCTGAATTACTGCGCGAGCTTTGCCGCGATTCTGACCGCAGGGCGCGTAATTGGTGGAACGACGAGTGCGACAGGCCCGAAGAGGTCGAGAACGCACCCCGTCGCGGCGAGGATATTCTTTCCTTTGCCGATCGGCTGCAGACCGAAGGCTACGAGTGGGCCGCGAAAGCCGGTTCGCTGTTCGCCGAAGAAGATGGCATCGACGCGACGGTTCACGTTGACCGCTTCAAGCCGGCCGACGAAGACGACGGCCCGTTCGATGGCGAGGAACTGATGACGCCTTCACCCGCAATCGCCCTCCGTTTCGACTTCGATGCCGAATTGGTGGAGCTCCTCAAAACCATCTTTCACCGTGCGCGGTGTTCACGAAGTGGCCGCGGCCGTCCGTTCAGCCGCACCCCGAAAGCGGGAGGCTGGTCGAAAAAATCGGGGTGTTGGTGGGTGAGGAGCAACTATTGGGTGCAGGTACGCCAATCGCTGCTCGATAACGGTGTTAGGCTTAGCGGCCCGCTCGCCAATCCCCGGAACGTGAAGGATGGCTTCTTCGAGCGCCAACAGGTCTGGCACGTGAAGCACTGCGCGTGGCTCTGACTTGCCGGTCCTCAGTTGAGGCACGATCAACGTTTCAGGTTGCGTCAAATCAGCCGCCGGGGCTTTTCAGCCCGGATTCCTGCGACCAAAAGGTGTCCAGTGGCACAACCCACTAGGCGACGAGCAGTCCCCCACGAAAATTGAGAGACAACGGCAAAGGCTGGTTCGGCCTCTTGCCGCTTTCCCACCGTCCCCGTAAGCTTCTCTTTGACCGCGACTCGGTTCTTGTGTCATTTCACCCCGCGCGCGAAACATCGCCGGGGGCGGCAACGCAGCACATCCGGCTCATGCCGGAACCGTCTGCACGTCTTGGGAATGGCTAATGGCGCCGCTGCCGCCTTTGGCAACGTCGAGCGAAAGCTCGATACGCACGAGGGGGATTCGCAGGAAGTCCTGGCGACCTCGGTTCTGGCAATTTCACTAGTTGCGGCCGAGGCAAGCCCCGTAGGGCAATTGGCCTATCGGCCACTAAATCGCGAAGGATTTCTGTCATGCGAAAGTTCTTTTCTGCGAACGATCCCGTTCTTCCCCGTCCCATCGAGAAACTCCCGGATTATGCGCACGCTAAATCGCGCCGCGCGCTGGCCGAGCGCCTGGTCGCCGCTTTCGGGATGTCCGAAGCAGCAGCCGACGCCATTTCTAACGCCGTCGTTGATCCGTCCGCGGTCCGAGACGCGATCGGCGATCCCAACAAGGATTTTAGGTGGGTCGAAGAAATCTCCGTTCCCGGCGGCACGTTGCAAGGCATCAGAACAATGGTCTGGTCGCGGCGCGTAATGCCGGACCCCCGTAACCCGCGCATCGGTCCGTCCCGGCGTCATCCCTTTGCCGTTGATCCCGGTGCGGGTGGGGAGGATTCCCGTTTCCGCCCGGTCCCCGAACCGCGCTCTCCCGAAGGCAAGCCACCAACCGTGCCCGAGGTGGTGGTTGAGATCGAGTCCCGCCATCACCTGGGAATGGGCGTCGGCCCAGGCTGCGAACTATGTACTGGCCGAGAACGACTGGCGAGATTCCATCCGCTCCCAAGGCGTGATGGAAGCCGTGTGGCTGGTCGCCACGACCTACCTGCATGCCGACGGATCAGCTCCCGTTACCGTCGTCAACACAGCCGAAGGCTCATCCCGGACAACGGCCACCCACAACATCCTGGATATCCGATCTTCGGATGTGCCATATGACGACCCCGACAGCAAATTGCGGACGCATTACCGCAAGCTGAACGAGGCGCATGAGCGCGGAACCATCACCCCTCAACAGGCCGAGGCGCTTCGCTGCGAGCGCATGCCAGCTCTAATCCTTGTGGGCTTCAAGCCCAACTCCACGGGCACCGCCGGATTCCCGACGGCCGCGAAGTCGCTGGTGGCGCTGCGCCACGTCGATCCGCCCATGCCTTGGGGCAAAGGCCCGGCCAACGAGTCGTTGGCCGATGAGGTGTTGGACGAATTATTCCGGCGCAAACTCATCAATGCGACGGAGCACAGTTACTATGCCGGTTCCTGCACCAAGGCACAGGCCAAGGAAGCCCACTTGCCTGACTGTCCGGCGTGTCGGTCGAGCCGGATCGTGGCCTTGTTCGCGAAGGCCGACGACCAGGTCGGCGAGGCTGTGCGCGTCGCCGTCACCAGCCAGTCTACTAGGGAGCGCATGAGCAAGAAGTTGTGCAACGAACTTGCCACCGCTTTGATCGTCCGCTCCGAGGCCCGCGACAGCGACAAGACCGACCAAATCCGCCGCTGCATGCGGCAGGCTTTCGGGCAGGCGGTCTACAACGAAAGCTGGGAAAGCACCGGCAGGACTACGGACGACCTGACCAAAGATGCTATCCAGGAAGTGGCGCGGGCCATCGGAGACGAAAATGTCACCGAACCCGGCCCGTCCACTCTCGAACTGGCTGTCCGCGCTGCATATCCGCTGGTTGTCGGTGGAAGCATCAACATCGCTCGCAATTTCGCGAATAACGAACAGCCCGACAGCCGCAATCCCGGTGAAGTGCTGGACGCAATGCGCCGCACTGTGCATGGCGTGCATCAGCTCGCCCAGGCCCTCAAGGATTTCGAGGCCGGTCAACTCATCCGCGCTGTGGATGAAAGCGGGGCGATCAAGAAGAGGGCCGACGGCAGTGGAGACCTGAGCGTCAACGATCCCTATCTCCGGCAGCACTTCCCTGCTCCGGGAAAGGTTCGCGCGCGCAGCGGTGGCACGATGCCGACTGAACAGCTCAAGGACCGCGTGGCCGACATGGGAGAAGCCCTGGACAAGCTGGAGGCGGCGTTCAAGGCGGTGTATACCGTTATCGGCAACGACGGCGGCCCGCTCGTTGAGGTTGATGGCGTGGATGCTCAGTTCTGTACCACCAGTCGCCTGATGTTGGCCAAGATCGGCGACGAGCTCAATTTCTGGGGCAGGACTTGGCGCCGCCGACATGGCACCCCAGTTGTCCCCACCATTGCCGATGATGGCGATGAGGAAGACCTCGAACGCGACTGCGAATCGGGGGAAATCGAAGAGAACGTAACGACCTGACCGGACTACTTCTTGCCGACGAACGTGCCCCGGCCTGCTCCCGAGCAGGCCGGGGTTTTTTGCCGTTCAGCGCCAGCTTCGGCCTTTAACGGCGCCGCCCGGTCAGTTTCATGTGCGCCCGAATTCGAATGTGACACCAGTTAACAACAACTGTATTCGCCATAATGGACCGTCCATGATTGGATCCCCGCATGAGCAACGCACAGCCTACGCCGAGAAAGGGGCGGGACTGTGTATTCGCCTTCGCAAAACCAAGGGCCTCACCAACTTTACAACGATGCAGGGAGGGACGAGCCGATCATGGCAACTGAGCCGGAATTCGAGCTACCAGGTCGGGTAGATTCTTACCTGGCAACGCTAAATCGCCTTTACGAGCGCAACAACGAATCGCTGCTGCGAGAAATCATCGTGAACGGAGGTGTTTCGATTCACGAAGGCTGGGATTACGACAATTGGGATGGGGGCACGTACGGCCATGCCGTAACACTGACACTACCGGAAGATATATTTCTGCGCGCAATTGATAGCAAGGAGGAATTTGAGTCCCGCATCGCTGAAGGTCTGAACAAGCTCAATCGCGTTCAGAACGAGCATGTCAGCCGGGTGTTCATCGAGATGCAGACGACCGCCCAAGACAAATGGCGGGAAGAAACAGGGGTGTATCGGCCACCAGTTCCGGCACACTCGATACCGGCGGACGCCCTTCAACGAATATGGGACGGATACCATGTCCGAGTGTTCCTCAGCCACAAGGCGACGGTCAAAGTCCAAGCATCCCGACTGAAGCAGTCCTTTGCCAGGTGTGGGATCGGAGCTTTCGTCGCCCATGAGGACATTGAGCCAACCCAGGAATGGCAGCGAGAGATCGAGCGGGCGCTATTCAGCATGGATGCCTTAGTCGCTCTGCTGACGCAAGACTACCACGAAAGCAACTGGACTGACCAGGAAGTCGGTGTTGCAATCGGACGAGGTGTGCCGCTGATCGCCGTACGGCTAGGAAGTGACCCGTACGGTCTGATGGGAAAGGGCCAGGGCCTCGGTGGCTGCAGCTGGTCGAATACGGACGACATTGCATTGAAAGTGCTTCAGCTTCTCTTCAAGCGGCTTTCCGATAGGTCCAGGCTCTTCGAGTGTGTTCTCGCCGCGTACGCGAGTGCGACGAGTTTCGCTGACTCGGCATGGAAGGTCGAACACCTGTTGGCGAAGCTTCATGATCTCAGCGAAGAACAGGTGGATCGCGTGCTTAAAGCCTACAGGGCGAATGGACAGAACCGGAGTTCATTCAGAGGTATGGATTTGCTTCAACCCCTCTTGAAGCGATGGACGGGAAGGGAATGGACCGTCAGGCACAACGAGTTGACGTTGGCACAGCCCACAGATGAAGACACCGAGATTCCGTTCTGATTATGCCCATGAAGAAGTACCACGCCAAGCGTATGTCGCGTTCAAGATTCGCCGATCCATTGTGGACGCCGCCGAGAAGGCGAAGTGAATAGCGGCAAGCAACGTGTGGGCCACGACAAAAACATCGCCAGAAGTCGGACTATGACCTCGACAGCGACCTTGTTCATAAATTCCTTTCTCCGCATTAACTACGCCCCGCCGCGAGAACAATTAGACTCACGCTCGTAGGAAACCGATTCAGCGGTCGAAACGTCGGCTACGTCGTGCGTACCTTGTGGCATACGGAAGAAAGCGAAGAGAGCTCTGATCTTCGCCATAAACCGTTTAGCGAGGCCAAACGCAGATAGTTGTTCTGACTGGGCAGCGTGCTCTTCACTCGCGATCTCGCATAATATTTCCCTGACCACGATGTTTCGAACGGCATCAGCGGGGATTTGGAGAGACATAGCGATCGACATCGCGTCCTCTCCCGATCCCGATAGTACCCTCGCCAGGACCACCGGCGTAATGCGGCGCTCAAACCGCGCTGCGTTCCTACGCCAGCGATTGAAACGCCGAGCGACTTTTACGTCAGGGTACGCGGCCATACACACCGGTGTTTGTGTCCGCTCTGCCCCGCGCGCACGGGGCGGTTCATCGGTCGCTCTTGTATATCGCTCGATGTCGCCGCCTGTCACGGTGCCTCGATTGTCGGCTATCAATACGTCGCTGACCGGGACGACAGGCGTTGCCGATGCGGCCGCTGACAAAGAAGGTTGGTTGGGCGACTGTGGTGAGCGAAACGGAGCGGCTGGACCCAGGGATGCTTCGGGCCGCGGCGCGGTCACCACAGCCTGAAACGCAAAGTAAGCCAGGCTTGGATTGCCTTCCGTATCGGTGATGTTGTATCCGCCCTGGCCCTGGAGATCCTTCCAGCCATTCTCATCATCAAACTGAAACAGAAAGGCGGCGCTGAGAACGGTTGACACCGACATCTCGCGCAGCGCCTGCGGTGTTAGGCGTGCATCAATCGTTGCCTGTGCCGCCTGGCCGCCGGCCAAGTTTCCGTAGTTCGCTCCGTACCCGGTTACTTCCGCCGGGTCATCCGTTACGGAGACCGCGTCGTCGAAGAGCGTGCCGAAGTCCCTGCCCCGGCCCTCGCGGCAGGCCGACGACCGCCGACTGCCTCGCTGACGCGAGCGTTCTTGTCGGCCTTTGGCCGCTCTCCGCTCGGCTGCGCCCCCGCGGGGCTGAACCGTGATCGCGGACGCAGATTGAAGGCGCGCAAAGTAGCCGCAGATCGGCTACGATGAGGGCCGACTAGTCGTCCTTCGCGGTGCAACCTGTTGCAAGGAGCACCGCCATGCGTTTTCATCTTGAGCGGTCAGCGGCCATCGTGCGGCAAATCTGCAACGAGGATCCGCAGACCGCGCTGCGCGTCACATCCCGGCTGATGTCGCTGTCGCCCGACGGTTCGGAGGACGATGTCTATTGGGTCTGGCACAGCCTAGTCCGACTCTACCCAAGTGTCGTCGATTATGGATACACGACCTGTCAAATCCACTGGGCGTGGTGCATCGTGCGCCAGAACCGCAGACGCGAGGACACACTCGGCGCCGGCGGTCCGCGTGCCGCCGCGAGGCGCTGCCGACAACAGACGCTGCGGCGACTGGCCGCGGAGCTACTACCGCGGCACACCGACCTGCTGAGGCTCGATGTCGGCGACTACGACTCCCACGATGGAACCTTGACCATTGCAGAAGGTGCATGCCGAGCGATCATCGAGCTATCGTCGGCCGCTGGTATGGCCGCGGAGCGATGGCTCGACGTGCGAGGCCGCCGGCCAGGACTTCTTTTCGAGCTGCCAAGCCTGCCTGAATTCCGGGAAGAGTCGCTGTCCGATCATCCGGAGGCGGCTCATGTCGCGACGGGTCAAGATGAGACGCGCCAGGTTGACGATGAGGATACGCTCGAGCAACTCTGTCAGGACAAGAGCCCCTTGGCTTGCGCATTCGTGCTGAAAAACATGGACGACAAGGGCGGCGATTGGTCGGCCGGCCTTTTGGAACGGCTTACGCAGCGTTCCGGTCGATTGGCGGGCCATGTCTTTACCAAGAGTGAGCGCCGCACGTGCCTCGGCGTCTTCCGTAAGTTACGACGACGAAACCAGGGCCGAACTTACGGGCAATCATCGCCTGCCGAAGGGACGTGACTGCCGATCAGGATTTTTCCCAGGTCGGGAAGGTCGAATATTTTACGCCTAAAAACGCCGCTTTGGCGGTGGCTGTACCCACCAGAGGATGGTTGCCAATTCCGGGAGGGCCGCACAAGATAAAAGCGCCTCGGGGGCGGTGCACTTGGCAGAAATGACCGACTAGTCGTCCTCCGCCGGCGCAACATGCCCCCGAGGCTTTCATCCTCAGGATGCGTTTGAGCAGTGACACAGCGATCCCGTGGCCATCGCTCTCTGTCGCCAAGCCGGAAGTGTGGGCCAATCTGTAAGAAATGGGCTTGGCCAGCCGTGGCTTGGTCACGCAGGGACCAAGAGATGACGGCATAAAGACGAAAGCCGTTTGTCCCTCGCGCTCCACCTCCCTCTTATTCCGCCGCTCCGAACGCACCTCGATTTGCCTGTGCCGGCAGGCTAACGGTCCGCTCATTTTAGCACGGCCGCGGACCGATGCACGCGGTTTCTTCGCCGTTCCCTAAGGACCGCCTGATTGCCGCCAGCGAAGCTACGCAGCGCCGGGTGCGACGGTTCGGGCGAAGCGGCAAGCGGACGCCGCAACCTGCCTCCGAGTTACCGCCCGCCGAGAATCTGGGCGAATTACGTAAAATGACCAACCCGGAAACACCGGCTTTTCTTGCCCCGCTGAAAAAATTTCCGTTTCGAGGATTTTGCGCGCACCTTTCACCCGAGTTGCGCGCAGTTATTAGGTAGAGGAGCCCAAGTAGCGCCGGCCGCGCCGAATGGCCCGTACCTTTCGATCGGTCGGCTCAAAAGAACGACTGCCTACGGCGGGATGCTTGAGGTGCGCGCGATGAACCGGTGGCCGCATGCCTTGGACACGTTTATCGGAGGGCGCGTGCTGGTCGTGGGCGATCTGATCCTCGACCGCTATGCCTGGGGCGTCGCAGAGCGTGTAAGCCCCGAAGCGCCCGTACTCGTCCTCCAAGCAGAGCAGGATGAGGTCCGGCTGGGGGGGGCCGCCGGAGTGGCCTCGCTCCTGGCAGCGCTCGACTGCACCGTCGAGCTGGCCGGCGTCGTCGGCGACGACGCAGCAGGCCGAACGCTCCTGCGTCTGCTCGCTGATGCGCGACTTGAGAGAACCCTCGTCGTGAGCGACGGTGACCGTCAGACGACCGTCAAGGAACGCATCGTCGGCCGCACCGCGGGACGGCAACCGCACCAGATCGTCCGCCTGGATCGGGAATCCCGATACCCGCTGCCCGGCACGCTTGAAAACCAACTTGCCGCCCTGGCCATCGAGCGACTCGCCGACTGCCAGGCGTTGTGCATCGCCGACTATGACAAGGGCGTTTGCACGCCACGCCTGCTGCACAGCCTCCTTCAAGCCGCCACGGCGCGCGGGTTGCCCAGTATCGTCGATCCGGCGCGAGTGGCCGATTACACCCGCTATGCCGGTGCCGCACTGATCAAGCCGAACCGCATCGAGGCCGAGCTGGCATCGGGACTCGCCATCCGTTCGCCTGCGGACGCAATCGCCGCCGGGCAGAGACTGCTGCGACGGTTCAACCTGGCTTCGGTGCTGGTAACGCTCGATGCCGAAGGCATGGTGCTGGTCGACAGCGAGGGCGGCCGGCACTTTGCCACGCTACCACGGCAAGTGTCGGACGTCACCGGCGCAGGCGACATGACGCTCGCCATGCTCGGCTTGGGTGCCGCAGCTGGGCTCTCGTGGCCGGACACGATCCACCTGGCGAACCTGGCTGCCGGTTTACAGGTTGAACGTTTCGGCGTAGTTCCCATTACGCGATCCGAGTTGGTCTCGGTGGTTCACGCTTCGCTCCGAACCGCTGACGCGCGCACCGATTTTTCGCCGGAGATCCGGCAGGTTAAGCGAGGGCGTGCAAAAGTGGCGACTCTTGAAGCACTCTTGCGGGCGCTCGCCGGCCATCGGCGATCCGGCCAGACGATCGTCTTTACCAACGGTTGTTTCGACCTGCTCCATGTCGGGCACGTGCGGCTACTCGAAGAGGCGAGCGTACTGGGTGACGTGCTCGTCGTCGCCGTCAACGGCGATGCCGGCGTGCGGCAACTGAAAGGCCCGGCCAGGCCTATTATCTCCGCCGAAGACAGGACAGCGATCGTCGCGGCGCTGGGCTGCGTTGACTACGTGCTGATCTTCGACGATCCGACGCCGCGTCGCTTGTTAGAAGCGATCCGCCCCGATGTCCTGGTGAAAGGCGGTACCTATACCCATGACGAAGTCGTGGGCCATGAGATCGTTGAGGGCTACAGCGGCCGCGTGTGCGTCACCTCGTGTATCGAGGGCGTCTCGACCACGCAGATTCTCGCCAGGATCGAGGCGGAACACAGCGCGAACGTCGCCGAGCAGCCGCCGGCACTTCCTCTCTCTGCGGAGAGCCGGCGTGAGTGCGTCCTCCACTCCGCGCCACTATCTAATCCCACCGAGTTCGAGACCAACCAAGACCACTCTAACAAAGTTTCTCCTACGTCAGAGTCAAACGAATCCACCATCCCCATCCATTCATGACCACGCAAGCAACTGCCGTTGTCCAACCTGCCGTTCACACCAATGGTGACCTGCGCCGCCTCATATTCAAGTCCTTCCAGAGCCCCGGCGACATCGTCATGCTCACGGCGGCCGTGCGCGACTTGCACCTGGCCCACCCGGGCAAGTTTCAGACGGACGTCCGCACATCGGCGGACGCATTGTGGCTCAACAACCCGCACGTCATGCCGCTGGCCGAACATGAATCCGGCGTGGAAACCATCGAGTGCCATTACCCGCTCATTCATCAGGCCAACTCGCGCCCCTACCACTTTATTCACGGCTACGCTCACTTCCTGGAACAGCGGCTCGGCACGACGATTCCGCTCACACGCTTTGCCGGCGACATCCACCTGTCGCAGGAGGAGAAAGAGCGGCCGAGGCCGTTTGCCGAGCTTGGCGTCGGGGAGGACTTCTGGATCGTGATCGCCGGCGGCAAATACGACTTCACCGCCAAATGGTGGAACCCGGCCAACTACCAGGCCGTGATCGATCATTTCCAGGGCCGCCTCCAGTTCGTGCAGTGCGGCGAGGCAGGCCACTGGCATCCGAGGCTCAACGGCGTGATTGACCTGGTGGGGCGAACAAGTCTGCGTGACTTCGTGCTCCTCATGCACCACGCTACGGGAGTGCTCTGCCCGGTGACTTTCGCCATGCACCTGGCCGCGGCCGTGGAGCCGAGACCCGGCAGACCGCGGCGCTCCTGCGTGGTGGTGGCGGGAGGGCGTGAACCGGCGCATTGGGAGCAATATCCCGGCCACCATTTCCTGCACACCATCGGCTCGCTTCCCTGCTGTGCAAGCGACCCGTGCTGGCGGTCGCGCTGCCAGCTCGTCGGCGACGGCGACGAGAAAGACCGCAGGGAAGTCTGCGAGCGGCCGGTTCAGGTGACCCCGGACCTGCGCATCCCGGAGTGCATGGAGTTGATTACGCCCACCGACGTCATCCGGGCGATCGACCGCTGTGCAGCGCAAACGCAAACGTCTCCCGCGACATCGCCCCCCGTGCAAGCTCCCAGTGTTTCTCCACCTAGCCAAACGAGTCAGCCCGTGAACCGACCTACCGCCATAGCGCCCCGCCCAGGATGTCCTCCCTGCGAGCGGTCGACCGAACCGACCATCCTCATCGACTTTCGTCACGGGCTCGGCGACGCCGTGCAGCTCACGTCGGTGCTGGCTCACTTGCACCATTACCATCCCGATTGGCAGATCGACGTAGCCGCCGGCATCGGCAAACTGCCGCCCGTTGCCGCACGGCCATCCGATGAGAAACCGCGGTCTCTGTATCGCCGGCTGATCATCCGCGACCGCGATCGGGTCAACCGCTTTCAATACCGGCACGTGTTCGAGCTTTCCTGGGACGAATGCATGACAGTCTACGCCGACAGTCCCAGCACCAAGGCCGAGCACTGCCTGAAATCCGTATTCCGTCTGGAGCCTATCCCTGAGCTTTGCCGCTACCGGTTGTCCACCGGCGAACGCGCCTGGGAGGCGGCACGCACCTACTTGGCGTCGATTTGCCATACCGGCCGGCGGCCGGACGGGCGTTACCCGGCGGTGCTACTGCACTACGAGGGCAACACCTCCAGCGAGCGAAAGAACCTGCCGCACGAGCTGGCTCAGCGCGTCTGCGAGGCGGCCATCGACGCAGGCTACGTACCCGTGATCCTCGACTGGGACAGACGCACGCCGCTGGCGGACGGCCGGCGCATCTTCAACCCCGGCGCCGATTCGCCGCTCTGGGGCAAAATCGGCACCGGCGACTGCGAGGCACTGGCGGCGCTTATCGCCCAGTCCAGTCTCTTCATCGGCATCGACAGCGGCCCCCTCCACGTCGCCGGGGCAACCATTGACGGTCCAAGCCCCGCGCTCACGCAAGAAAGCCCCGACAACCGCGAGGCCGGCCACGCCGACTCCCCTCGTGCCTCGCCGTCTCCCACTCCCGTGATCGCCGTCTGGACGGGCCATCATCCGTTGCACTACTTCGGCCTGGCCGACCATGTGACCCACCTGGTTCCGGTGCACCACGCCTCTCTGCTGCGCGGCCCTGCGGAGAACGCCCTGCCGTTCTTCGAGAAGCACTATCGGCACCGGATTTACCGCGAACTTTCCAACGAACTACCCGCTGTGATGGTGAATATGCTTACCGGCGAAGATTTTGAACAGGCGGCCAACAAGGAGTTTTTGCGGAAACTCTCGGCC